>NZ_JBKEUV010000005.1:0-157610 GCF_056356755.1 Bifidobacterium sp. LH_449 | reverse complement strand
CAGAACCTGGTGGTCACGGGTTCCCTGGTCACGATCGTTCCGTTGGTGGTCGCGTTCCTGTTGTTGCAGCGGTATTGGCAGTCCGGCCTGGCCGCAGGCGCAGTCAAGGAATGACGTATCGACGCTGAATGGTTGCATGCGCCGGGACATTGCCGATGCGGCGGTCTCGGGCACATGCATCGTTATGGCAATGGTCATGTCGCAAGACCGATATGCCACGAAGGAGACAAGGAGGCCTTCATTGATGAAACACAGGAAATTCCGGTGGCCGGCCGCGCTGGAAGGGCAGCAGGCCCGCATCTGGTACGGCGGCGACTACAACCCGGACCAATGGCCCGAGGAAGTGTGGGACGACGACATCCGCCTGATGCGGCAGGCCGGCGTCAATCTGGTGTCGGTGGGCATCTTCTCATGGTCGAAGATCGAGCCGCAGGAAGGCGTGTATGATTTCGACTGGCTCGACCGCATCATCGACAAGCTCGGCAAGGCCGGCATCGCGGTCGACCTGGCATCCGCCACGGCGTCGCCGCCGATGTGGCTCACGCAGGCCCATCCCGAAGTGTTGTGGAAGGATTACCGTGGGGACACCTGCTGGCCGGGTGCACGGCAGCATTGGCGTCCCACCAGCCCCATCTACCGTGACTACGCCTTGAACCTGTGCCGCAGGATGGCGGAGCATTACAAGGACAACGCGTATGTGGTGGCCTGGCATGTGGGCAACGAATACGGATGCCACAACCGCTTCGACTATTCCGATGACGCGATGCGGGCGTTCCAGCGTTGGTGCGAGGCCCGATACGGCACCATCGACGCGGTCAACGAGGCATGGGGCACGTCGTTCTGGTCGCAGCGCATGAACGATTTCTCCGAAATCGTCCCGCCGCGTTTCATCGGCGACGGCAATTTCATGAATCCAGGCAAGCTGCTCGACTGGAAACGTTTCAGCTCGGATGCGCTGAAATCCTTCTATATCGCCGAACGCGACACGCTGGCCGAAATCACACCGGACTGTCCGCTGACCACCAATTTCATGGTGTCCGCCGCCGGCACCGGACTGGACTACGACGATTGGGGATACGAGGTCGACTTCGTGTCCAACGACCACTACTTCACGCCGGGTGAGGCCCATCTGGACGAGCTGCTGTATTCGGCCTCGCTGACCGATGGCATCGCGCGCAAGAACCCGTGGTTCCTGATGGAGCATTCCACCGGGGCCGTGAACTGGCGTCCGATCAACTACCGCAAGGAACCCGGGCAGCTGGTGCGGGACTCCCTCGCCCACCTGGCCATGGGCGCCGATGCGATCTGCTATTTCCAGTGGCGCCAGTCCAGGGCCGGCGCGGAGAAATTCCATACGGCGATGCTTCCCCATGCGGGCGAGGACAGCCAGGATTTCCGCGACGTATGCGAATTGGGCGCCGATCTGCGGCGTCTGGGCGATGAAGGGCTGCTGGGGACGAAGCTCGCCAAGTCCAAGGTCGCCATCGTGTTCGACTACGAGAGCCAGTGGGCCACGGAGCATACCGCGACGCCGAGCCAGCAGGTGAGGCATTGGGAGGAACCGCTGCAATGGTTCCGTGCCTTCGCCGATCATGGCCTGACCGCCGACGTCGTGCCGATCCGCGGCGAGTGGGACGGCTACGAAGCCGCGGTGCTGCCGAGCGTGTATCTGCTGGACGAGGCGAACACGAAGCGTGTGCATGATTATGTCGCCAACGGCGGCAAGCTGTTCGTGACGTACTATACGGGCATCTCCGACGAGCGTGACCATATCTGGCTGGGAGGCTATCCGGGCTCGATCCGTGACGTGGTCGGCGTGCGGGTCGAGGAATTCGTGCCGATGGGCACGGATGCGCCGGGCGCGATGGATCATCTGGATCTGAGCAACGGCACGGTCGCCCATGACATGGCCGACTGGATCGCATCGGTCGAACCGGACACGCAGGTGCTCGCCACATACAAGGCCGATCCGTGGGCCGGCATGGACGGCGTCCCCGCCATCACCGTCCATCCGTACGGCGAAGGCAAGGCGGCCTATGTGGGATGCCGGCTCGGGCGCGAAGGCCTGGCTCGCAGCCTCGACGCACTGTGCGAGGCCGTGGGGCTTGACCTCCCCGACGCTTCGGGGTCCGTCATGCGCGTGGAGCGCGTGGGCCAAGGCGAACAGGCCGCGACGTTCACGTTCCTGTTCAACCGTACGCATGAGGTTGTCGACATGCCTGTGGAGGGCGAGGCGGTCGTCGCTTCGCTGGCCTGCGTGAACGACGGCACCGCGACGATCAGTCCGAACGGCGTGCTGGTGCTGAAACGATAGCCTGCTGTTCCCGAAGACGAAAGGAGGGGCGCATGATCCGAATGGGTCGTGCGCCCCTCCTTTCGTGGTCTGCGGTCGTTGGCGGACGTCAGATGGAGAATTCGACCGCGGCCCAGGCGATTGCCGGCATCGTGAAGCGGACCGTGCCATCGACGCAGTCGGCGGGCAACGGTTGAGGCGTGACCGCGTTCGGGTCGTCGGCGGTGTTCTGACGATGCGGGTCGTCGTCATGCAGCGTCTTTGCGGCGATGATGCGCAAGGCGGCGGCGTTTGCGCCCGTCAGCGAAGACAGGTCGATGGCGATGCCATGCGCATGCTCGGCGTCGCGGTTGACCGCCAGAAGCAGCCCCTTGCCGGATTCCCCGTCCCATGTGACGACGGCATCCACCGCGGCGACGTCGCCGTAGGCTTCCGTATGGATCATGGGGGAGTCGATGCTCGGTGCGAAGGCGACGCCTCGCGCGTGCATGGCGGCCTCCGCGAACGGGTGGAACACGGTCTGACGCCAGGCCGGGCCGTTCGGCTCCGCCATGATCGGGGCGATCACGTTGACCAGCTGGGCGCGGGAGGCGGAACGGACGCGATCGCAATGCCGGAGCATCGTAATCATCAGCGAACCTTCGACCACCGCGTCGGCGACGGAATAGATGTCTTCCAGCAGATGCGGCGCCTTCGGCCACGGCTCGGCGTGCAGGCCCTCCTTGGCCGCGGCCTTCCACTGCGCCTCCTGTCGGTTCCAGACGTCGGAATACCACACGCCCCACTCGTCGAAGCTCAAGGCGATGTCATGGTCGCCGTCGTTCGCGGCCTTGGCCGCATCGGCGCACTGTGCGACGGTGTCGATGAAGCCTCGCATGTCCTCGGAGCAGGCCAGGTAATCCTGCATGCCGCGCGCGCCGCGTTCGTAGTAGTAGGCGTGGCAGGACACGAAGTCGAGATTGTCGTATGCCTTGGTGAGCACCGTGCGCTCCCAGGCGCCGAATGTCGGCATATGCGCGTTGGACGACCCGCAGGCGACCAATTCCAATCCGGATTCGGCGAGCTTCATCGCATGCGCCGTCCTGTCGACGGCCGCCGCGTATTCCTCCGGCGTCATATGGCCGACCTGTCCGAATATGGGGCCGATGATTTCTCCGACTTCTACACCCCCGGCACCTGGAGCTCCGTGAACCTCAACGGCGGCGTCTACGCACTGCCGATGGATTCCGGCCCGATGGCCTGGTTCTACAACAAGGAGGTCATGGACAAGGCCGGCGTCGATCCGACCCAGGTCCGTACATGGGACGACTTCTACGAGGCGGCCAAGAAGGTCCGCGCCACCGGCTCCTACATCACCTCCGACTCCGGTGACGCCGGCTTCTTCGATTCGATGACCTGGCTGGCCGGCGCATCCCCGTTCGAGACCTCCGAGGACGGCACCTCCGTCAAGATCGATATGACGGGCAGCGACGAAGTGCAGACCTTCGTCGACTTCTGGCAGAAGATGATCGACGAGGATCTCATCGACACCAAGACCGTCGGCTGGTCCGAAGAGTGGAACAAGGGCATGGACGACGGTTCCATCGCCTCCCTGCTGACCGGCGCATGGATGCCGTACAACCTGCTGTCGGGCGTTCCGAACGGTGATGGCAAGTGGCGCATCGCCCAGATGCCGACCGTCGACGGCTCCGAAGTGAACTCCGAGAACGGCGGCTCCTCGCTCGCGCTGATGAAGACCGACGACAAGGCCAAGGCCGAAGCCGCCTACAAGTTCATGGAATACGCCTGCCACAACGCCGACGGCATCAAGGTCCGCGTCGACGGCGGCGCCTTCCCGGCGGACAACGACACCCTGGCCTCCGACGAGTTCCTGAACATGACGTCCCTGACCGATTCCGACGGCAACGCGCACGAGTACTTCGGCGGACAGAAGTTCAACGAGGAGCTCGCCAAGGCCGCGGCCAACGTCTCCACCGGCTACAAGTTCCTGCCGTTCGAAGTGTACGCCCGTAACGTCTTCGCCGACCATGCGGGTGCCGCCTACACCGACAAGTCGGTCTCCCTCAAGGACGGCATCGCCTCCTGGGAGGACGCGCTCAAGGAGTACGCAAGCCAGCAGGGCTACACCGTGGAGTGATGATCCCTGAGAACGTCATCGCCAACAGACGTTCCCCGATGCGACCATGATCAGTGGGTGCCGCCGTGAGGGCGGCGCCCGTTTTCGTATATGCTGTTCCGTATGCCGTTGTTTGGAATCGCACGCAGCAAGCATCAACAGGGAAGCAATATGTCGAAGGGGCGGGCCGGGCGTTTGCTGGCGTCTCTCTCCGCGCTCGCCATGCTGTTCGGCGTCGCCTCCTGCGCGCAGGCCGATACGCGCACCACCATCACCGTATGGTCGTGGGAGCCGAGCATGCAGGCCGTCATCGACGGATTCGAAGCGGAAAACCCGGACGTGCATGTGGTCTGGAAGAACACCAGCGGCTACGACAATCTCAACGACGCGATCCAGAACGGCTACGGCCTGCCGGACGTGGTGCAGCTTGAATATTATGCGCTGCGCCAATACGCGGTCAGCAGCCAGCTTCTCGACATCACCGACAGGACGGCGGGATACGGCGATTTCTACACGCCGGGCACCTGGAGTTCGGTGCGGCTGAACAATCGCATCTACGGTCTGCCGATGGATTCCGGTCCGATGGCGTTCTTCTACAATGATGACGTTTTCCGACAGGCCGGCGTGGATGCGTCGCGGATCCGCTCCTGGAATGATTTCTACGAGGCCGCGAAGAAGCTGAAGGAGATCGGCGTCTACATCGCGGCCGCTTCAGGGGATGCCAGCTTCTATTCCGCGATGATCTGGCTGGCGGGAGGGCGCCCGTATCAGGTTTCCAACGATGGCCTGAATGTGAAGGTCAACCTGGAAGGCGACGCCGGAACGCAGAACTTCACCGAATTCTGGCAGAAGATGATCGATGAGGGGCTGATCGACACCAGGCTGACGACATGGTCGGATGAATGGAAGCAGGCATTGGGCGAGGGGAGCGTCGCCTCCGTGTTCTCCGGCGCCTGGATGCCGTCATTGCTGCTGTCCGACGTGCCCGGATCCGCCGGTCTGTGGCGTGTGGGCAGAATGCCGACAATGGACGGCGACGCGACCAATGCGGAAAACGGCGGCTCCGCGCTGGCGGTGCTGCAGACCTCGCGCAAGCCGGAGGCGTCGTATCGGTTCATCGAATACGCCTGCCATGAAGCGGCCGGCATCAAATCGCGAGTCGACGGCGGCGCTTTCCCGGCCGACAACGACACGTTGAATGATGAGGATTTCCTCGATAAAACGACGATCACCGATTCTCGCGGCATTGAAATCCCGTATTTCGGCGGCCAGAAGTTCAATGAAGTGCTTTCCGCGGCGGCGGAGGACGTGTCCACCGGATACCAGTATCTGCCGTTCGAAGTGTATGCGCGCAACGATTTCAAATCCACCGTCGGCACGGCGTATACGTGGTCGACGAAAATGCTGAGATTGAACGAGCGCTTGGACAAGGTGGAGGCGCGGCTGCGGATCTTCGAAGAGATCAAGGCCTCGAAGCAGGCGGCGGCCGATGCCGCCGAGAAGGCCTCTTCGGATGGGGCGGCTTCGGATGGGGCCGCGGATAAGTCGGATGGGGCTTCGTCCGATGCTGATTCGCCGGATACTACGGATTCCTCTGCTGATTCCGCCGATAAAACGGATTCCGCCGATTCCGCTGCCGATGCTGCCGGCGGCAATGCCTACGCGGCGATCGACGACGACACCATCGAGGAGACGCTGGCTGATTTGCGCGGAAAGCGGCAGGACCTCAGGCAGCAGATCAAGGATCTGAAAGCCGAGGAGGTCAGCCTGATGGACGGCCTGTCCGCCTGGCAGCGCGACCTCAAGGAATACGGCGGCAACCAGGGCTTCGTCATCCAATGATCGCCCTCCTCGTGCCTTCCCGTCCTTTCCTCACGCCTTCCCATTCCCTTCCCGCCCGCAAATTTCGTAACAGCCATGTGGTTTTACGATTTCGGGGGCCTGGGGAGGCTCGACAACGTAATCCCGTACCGTTGCTACGGAATCCGGATCCGGGAAGGGCCCAAAACGTAACGACAGTGCGGGGATGACGGAAGTTGGGGCGTCGGGGCTAGTCGGCGTTGCGGTCGTAGATGTATTTCATGCCTTTGAAGATCAGATCCGGATCGTAGACGTCGATGAGCGCGGTGTCGTCCTTGAAGATACGGCCCAATCCGCCGGTGGCGACGACTTGGAAATCCCCGCCGATCTCCGCGCGGAATTGGTGGATCGTGCGTTCGACGCCGCCCAGATAGCTGTAATACAATCCGGCCTGCATCGCCGGTATCGTCGCCGTCGCCAGAATCGATTTCGGCCTGGTGATCTCGATCTCCGGCAGCTGTGCGGCCTGGCCGGACAACGCCGCGGCAGTGGTGCGGACGCCGGCGGCAACCAGTCCGCACGTGATCGTGCCCTCGACGTCGACATAGTTGAACGTCGTCGCCGTGCCGAAATCGGCGACCAATACCGGGCCGCCATACGTGTAGAAGGCGCCCGCGCAGTCCACAAGGCAATCGGCTCCCAATGATTTGGGATCGTCCAGACGGATGTTGATCCCCGTTTTCACGCCCGGACCGATGATCATCGGATCGATATCCAGGAATTTCACAATGCTGGCGCGGAAGGAATGCATGACCTTCGGCACGACCGATGCGATGACCACATCGTCGACGTCATCCGGATGATATCCGCTCAAAGCAAGGAGTTGGCGAATCATCAAACCGTATTCGTCCGACGTGTGGTCGGCCTTCGTCGTCATGCGATAGGTGCCGACGATATCGTTACCCTCCATGAATCCCAACACGATATTCGTGTTTCCGATATCCACCGCAACAAGCATGTCATCCCCCTTGTCGGCACTGACTGACCTGAATCCTCGGCATTGCAGCCGAACAATTTACAGTATATCGCCGTATGTCAGGACAGGGGGTGGGGCTAGACTGGAATCCGGCGGTCGACCATATGGCGGCCAGCCGGAAACGACAAGAGGAATTGCAACAAGGAAAGTCATGCAGCGCCGCAGGCGACGCCGCATGCCGCGATTCGAGAACAATCGCGATCCACATTCAGGGGAATACAGGAAATGACAGACAACAATGGTGTGCACGCAAACAGCGGCGCAACCACGAACGCTCCCGCATCCAGCACCGACGCTTCGCTTGAAGCGCATGCGAAGAACAGGAACACGAATCAGCCGAAACGCCCATGGACCTGGGTGCTGGTCGCAGTCGTCGCAGTCATCGCGATCATCATCGGCTGGAATATCGCCGAACCGAAGGGGAACGCGACCGGCGACGAAGGCGGCGCCGCCGACACCGTCACCGTCGGCCTCAAATTGGCGCCGACCAATCTCGACATCCGCAATACCGCGGGCTCCGCGTTGGACCAGATTCTGATCGGCAATGTGTACGAAGGCCTCGTCGCACGCGACGCCGACAACAATGTGACGCCCGCCATCGCGAAAACCTGGGAAACCAGTGAGGACGGCACGGTCTACACCTTCCATCTGAACGAAGGCATGACCTTTTCGAACGGCGACGAACTCAACGCCGACGACGTGGTCTGGTCCATCAACGAACTGGTCGACAAGGAATATCATGATTCCACGTCGCTGACCAATTTCGAATCCATCAGCGCCATCGACGCCGACACCGTCGAACTGCGTCTGAGCGCCCCCTATTCGAATCTGCTGTGGACGCTGTCCGGCCGCGCCGGCCTCGTATTCGACAAGGACGCGCACTACGACGCGAAAACCGAGGCGCTCGGCTCCGGCCCGTACACCGTCGGCGAATTCGTGGCCAACGATTCGGTCACCCTGAAGGCCAACAGGAATTATTGGGGCGAAAACAAAGCGAAAACCGACACCATCGTCATCAAGTACTATACGGACGACAACGCCGCCGTGAACGCTCTCAAATCCGGCGACGTGCAAGTGCTGGCGCCGATCAGCGAATCCCTTGCCGGCCCCTTCGCCGAAGACGGCGAACATTACACCGTGCAGGCCGGCGACGACACCGACAAGTATGTGCTCGCCTTCAACAACACCGGCGAAAAGACCTCCGACAAGCGGGTGCGCCAGGCCATTCGCCACGCCATCAACCATGACGAGATCATCGCCTCGCGCGGCGGCGCGGACGCGGCGCTCGGCGGTCCGATCCCGTCCCTCGACCCCGGATACGAAGACCTGACCGACGTGTATCCGTATGATGTCGACAAAGCCAAGGAACTGATGGCCGAAGCCGGATATTCCACGGACGATCCGCTGCGGCTGACCCTGACCTATGCGAATACGTATCCGAGCGAAATCGGCGACCAGCTGCGCTCGCAGCTGAAGGAGATCGGCATCGACCTGGACGTGCGGATCGTGGAATTCTCCACCTGGCTGCAGGACGTCTACACCGATGGCGACTACGACCTGTCATTGGTGGACCATAACGAAAGCCATGACTTCTACCAGTGGGCGACGCCGGACTACTACTACCATTACGACAACGAGGAAGTGCGGAGCCTGTATTCGCAGGCCATGTCCGCGACGTCCGACGAGGAACGCGACGAACTGCTGGCGAAGGCCGCACGCATCGTATCGGAGGACGCGCCCGCCGACTGGCTGTTCAACTATCGTGTGACCACCGCATGGGCGAACGGCGTCGAAGGCTTCCCTGTGAACCTCAACCAGACGCTGCTGCCGCTGTATGACGTCGTATACCGGGCGCAATAGCGCGGGCGCGGAGCAAAGCGATCGCTTACATCGGGATACGACGCGATGCAACGAAGCGAAATCGAAACCAATCGGAGCAAATCGGAGCGACCATGCGTTTTATGATTCGCAGACTGGCCCTGTTCATTCTCGCGCTGTTCTGCATATCCCTGCTGGTATTCGCCGCGCTGCGCATCCTGCCGGGCGACGTCGCCGCCGTCATGGCCGGCCTGAATTCGCCGCCCGAACGCGTGGCGGTGTTGCGTGAGCAACTTGGTCTCAACAAATCATGGGGCGCGCAGTATGCCGATTGGCTGGGCGCGCTGCTGCACGGCGACTTCGGCGTATCCGTGTTGACGGGCCGTTCGATCACCGAACAGGTCGGCGCACGCGCGGCGATCACGTTCCCGCTGATCGCACTCGGCCTGCTGATCGCATTGGCGTTGGGCATACCGCTCGGCTGCGCGTCGGTGACGGCGCGCGGCCGCCGCGCACGCTCCGCCTTCCATATCGTGTCGATCGTCGGCGGCGCGGTGCCGGCGTTGTGGAGCGGTCTGCTGCTGATTCTGCTGTTTTCGCGCGGCGTCGGATTGGTCGGCCTGCTGCCGGCGCAAGGCTTTCCCGCAGAAGGCTGGGCCGATGCTGCAGGCGCGGTCGAATCGCTGATTCTGCCGGCTTTGTCCGTCGGCATCATCGTCGGCGCCAGTCTGATGCGATATACGCGTTCCGCATTGGGGGAGATGCTGCATTCCGGACATGTCGACATGGCGATGGCCTGCGGCATGACGCGTACGCAGGCGCTGCTGCATGTCGGATTGCGTTTGGCGGCGCCGCAACTGGTGTCGGTCATCGGCTTGACGTTTGCCGAAATGATCACCGGCGTGATGGTGATCGAAAACCTGTTCGCTTTGCCGGGCATCGGCAGCGGCCTGATCAAGGATGTCGGCAATCGCGATCTGATAGCGGTGCAAAGCGAGCTGTTCATGCTGTCGGCGTTCTTTTTGCTGATCGGATTGCTGGTCGACCTGCTGCATCGTGCGCTTGACCCGCGTTTGGCGACGGAATCGGATGCCGGCGAGGCCGTCGGCAGGGCCGCCGGCGCGATCGCCGATGGGACCGCCGCGAAAGAGGCGCTGAAGGGGGCGAAGGCATGAAGACTCGTACGAAAGCGCTTATGATCCTGCGTGAGATATGGTCGCGCGGCGAGGGGCGCTTCGCTTTGACCGTGCTGACCTTATGGGTGCTGGTCGCCTTGCTGTCGCTGGTGTGGACGCCGCAATCCCTATGGGAGACGGACGGCTACGCCGCCTGGGCCAAGCCGTCCGCCCAACACTGGCTCGGCACCGACGGCACCGGCGCCGACGTGCTCAGCTGGCTGATGGCCGGCGCTTCGACGAATCTGCTGATCGTCATATTGGCGATGCTGGTCACCGCAGCGTTCGGTCTGCTGCTGGTCACCGCAATGGTCGCACGTTCCGGCGCATTGTCGAATACCGTCGTCGTCGCCATCGACGCGCTGATCTCCATTCCGACCACACTGATCGCGCTGATCCTCGCCGTCCCGTTCGGCGCTTCGATCGCCGTGGTCGTGGCCGCCTGCGGATTCGGATACGGCCTGAATCTGGCCCGCGTCGTCCGTCCGCAGGCGCTGCTGGCCGCCCGATCCGACTATGTGACGTCGGCACTGTCGAACGGCGCGTCGCATCGGCGTGTATTCGTCGACCATGTGCTGCCCAATATCATGCCGACGTTGCTGGTGCAGATGACGCTTTCCGCAGGCACATCGGTGCTCGCGGAAAGCGGGTTGACCTATCTGGGGATCGGCGTGCCGTCCGGCGTGCCAAGCTGGGGGCATTCATTGTCCACTTCGGTCAAATTCATCAACGTGTATCCGTTTACCGTGCTGTGGCCCGGCCTGATCGTCACCGTGGCGGTGGTGGCGTTGAACGTGTTCGGCGACGTGCTGCGCGATGCGGCCGATCCGCTGACGAATCCGCGATTGCGAGGCGTGAAATGAGTGTGATCATACGTGGACTGAACATCGCCATCGGCGGCAAGCCGATCGTGCGCGGCGTCGATATGGATGTCGAAGACGGATGCCGCGTCGGACTGGTCGGCTCATCCGGCTCCGGCAAGTCGATGATCGCCAAGGCGATCATGGGGCTTTTGCCTGCGGACGCCGCCGTCACCGGCTCGATCATGCTGGACGGGCGCGAGCTCGTCGGCCTGCCGGACCGTGATATGGCCGCCCTACGCGGCCGCGCAATGGGCATGGTATTCCAAAATCCCGCCGCATCATTGAATCCTGTGGCGACGATCGGCCAGCAAATCGAATTGCCGTTGCGCCTGCACTATGATCTGGGAAAAAACGAACGCCGCGAACGCGTCATCGCAATGCTGGACAAAGTCGGCTTGTCGGCGGATGCGGTCGGCAAGTATCCCAGCCGGCTTTCCGGCGGTCAGCAGCAGCGCGTCGCCATCGCGGCCGCGCTGATCACATCGCCGCGTTTCATCATCGCCGACGAACCGACCACAGCGCTGGATTCCATCGTGCAGCGCCAAATCGTGGATCTGCTCGTCTCATTGGTCGACGATGCCGGTGCGTCAATGCTGTTCGTCACTCATGATTTCGCCGTGCTGTCCCATGCGACCACGCAATGCTACGTGCTGGACGACGGCGAAATGGCCGAAAACGGGCGGACCGCGGATATTCTGCGGCATCCGCGGACGCCGCAGGCGAAGCGGCTGACGGGCGCGGCGCGTGAATTGACGTTGCAGGCGACGCCGCAGGTGTCGGCGCCGCGAAATGTGACGCCGGAAGAAAGGCCCGCATCATGAATGACGGCACGAATCAAGGTATGAATGCGATCATGAATCGATCCGCGGATGAAATGATGCGTGAAACAATTCATGAAACGGCGAATGGAAACGCTGGCAACGGCATCACAGGCAATGGCGTCGCCGGCAATGGCGTCGCCCAGTCCGGCGGCGAGACCCGATCAAATGGCGTCATCCTGCAGGCCACCGGAGTCAGCAAATATTTCGGCGCCCGCGCGGCGCGACGCCAGGTCTTGTTCGATGTCAGCGCCGACGTGCATGCGGGGGAGTGCCTCGCCGTCATCGGCGGCTCCGGATCGGGCAAATCCACGCTGACCGGCATCATGCTCGGTCTGCGATCCGCCGACAGCGGCACCGTGCGATATCGCGGCCTCGCCGTCACACAGCGCCGCGGCAGCGAGGGCATGCGGATGCTGCGCCGCGAATCCGGGCTCGTCTTCCAAAACCCTTTCGCCTCGCTCGATCCGCGCTGGCCCGTCGAACGCAGCGTGGCCGAGCCGCTTGCACTGCGCCGCGTGCCAGCCGACGAAATCAGCGAATCGGTCGACCGGGCATTGAATATGGTCGGATTGGATCCGGTGATATTCCGAAGCCGCTACCCGATGGACCTTTCCGGCGGGCAGGCGCAACGCGTCGCCATCGCGCGCGCCATCATCACAAAACCGAATGTGCTGCTTGCCGACGAGCCGATGAGCGCCATCGATGTCGCGGCGCGCATCGACATATTGGCAGCCATCCGCGCGATTCGCGAAAGCAATCCCGAAATGGCGCTTATCATGGTGTCTCACGATTTGGGCGTCGTCCAGCACATCGCCGACCGCGTCATCGTGCTGCATGACGGGCGCATCGAAGAGCGCGGCGCATGCGTCGACGTGCTCGCCTCGCCGCAATCCGACTACACGCGCCAGCTCATCGCCGCCGCTTCGCTGTAATGCGGCAATGCCGTAATGCTGTAGTGCGGCAGTGCCGTAATGTCGTAATGCCGCAATGCCGCAATGCGGCATGCGGTAATGTGGCAGTGTCGTATGCGGTAATGCCCGTAATGCTGGGGCTGCCGTGCTGCCGCGGTACTGCAACGCTGCGATGCCGTACCGCCGCGCTGCCGTAATGTTGCAGCCGCAATGCCGCGCGCGGACCTTGCGCTTTGGCGGGACCTCGAAAGACGTCATATATTGACGTATGGTTCTGAAGTCTGCTGTAAGCCGGATGTCGAGGTTCTGCCGGACTTTGCCGGTGCGGATTTCTCTTGTGGTGATGGCCGACAGGCGTGTGTTTTCTCCGGCCGCGAGATTTTTCAGCAAAAGTATTGCTTTTTACCCGTTCCCCCGATACATTGAAGCCCTAAGAAAACACCGAAGCGCCGAACCGCACACAATGTGTGTGGTTTGCCGGCACATTGTGCAGGTGCCACACGCACATTGTGCAGATGGCACATACACAATGTGCGGGTGCCACATACACAATGTGCGTTGGGTGTCGGTCGGGCGCACATTGTGCGTGTGGATGGCGCACATTGTGCGTTGAAACGGGGCACATTGTGCGTGCGACGGGCCTGCTGCGCACATTGTGTGGGTGCCACATACACATTGTGTGGGTAGTACGCGCACAATGTGTGTCTGGATGGGGCACATTGTGTATGTGCCGCAGGCATAGACGCAGGTATATGCGTCGGTCGTGCCGCCGTCAGTGCCATGCGTCGGTCGTGCCGCCGTCATCTGTGCTGCCGACAGTCATGCCGCCGAATGGTTGCGCTGCCGACGGTTGTGCTGCCGACAGCGTCATGCGGCTGCGCCGACCATGTCAGCTGCGTAGGCCGCGTCAGCTGCACAGGCCGCGCCGGCCTGCGGTCCCGCCGCCCGGCTCTTCGATGCTGTTTTCACAATCGCATAAAAGCCCCCGATATATGGAGACTTATGATGACGCTGCCAAATACGACCATGCAAAACGCAAAAGATACGCAAAGCGCAAAAGGCACGCACAGCGCGACATCCGCGCGGACTGCGACAGCGGCCTCAGCCGCGGCGACGAACGTCGCGTCCAGTCGTCTGACCATTCCGGATCTGATCACCATCGGCATTTTCAGCGCCCTGTATTTCGTGCTGGTTGCCGTGGCGACGCTGATCAGCACGGTGATGCTCGCCGGTTTCGGCCAGATTCTGCTGCCTGCGGTCGCCGCGCTGTTGTCCGGCGGCGTCTACATGCTGCTCGCCGCGCGCGTCGGCAAATTCGGCGGTCTGAGCATCATGGGGCTGGTCATCGGCCTGTTTCTGTTCATCTCAGGCCATTTCATCTTCTCCTTCTTGGCCAGCATCGTCTTCCCGGTCGCGGCCGATCTGGTCGCGCGCACTGGCCGCTACCGCAATCGCAAAACGATGCTGCTGAGCTACGTCGTATTCTGCTATGGACTGGTCGGCCCGATCCTGCCATTGTGGTTCATGAAGGACATGTATGTGGCGAGCCTTGAATCACGAGGCAAGGACGCGGCCTACATCGACGGCGTGTTCGCGCAGGTCAACACCGGCTCGTTCTTCATTTCGATGATCGCGATCGCGGTATGCGCACTGCTTGGCGGCCTGTTCGGACAGCGATTGCTGCGCCGCCACTTCGCGAAGGCCGGCGTCGTGCATGCAGGATGAAACATGCTGTGAACATCGCGGCTGCCGGCATCGCCTGCGCCGTCGACTTCCTTTTGTGATCATCGCGATTCCCCGCCGACACCATTGCTGACCTCAAGAAGTAAGACGACTGCATTATGCGAATTTCCTTGGATCCCCGCACGAAACTGGCGCTGCTGCTGCTTGCCAATGTGACGCTGTTCCTGCGCGTCGGCATCGCCGCGGAAGCGATGATGGTCGCGTTGCTGATCGCAGCCATGTGTGTTGCGGGAAAGCGGATCACGGCCATGCATTGGCTGGTGTCGTACGCACTGCTGCTGGCGATGGGCGGCGTCGCCGCGTTGACGGCGGACGCATATGAGTGGATGCATCTGCTGGGGTTGGCGTCATCCGGCGTTCGCATGATGATGCCCAGTCTGATCGCAGGCTCCTACGCTTTCACCACCACGTCGGCCAGCGAATTCGTGTGCGCGCTGCGGCGGATGCGCGTGCCGGAGACCTTCGTGATCCCCTGCATTGTGGTGATCCGGTTTTTCCCGACGATTCGCCGTGATTACCGGCAGATCCGGCATGCGATGGCGTTGCGCGGCATCGCGAACGGCATCGGCGGCCTGCTGAAACGGCCGATGCGAAGTCTGGAATGCGTGCTGGTGCCGTTGATGATGAACGCGACGATCGTCGCGCAGGATCTGTCGATGGCCGCTCTGACCAAAGGATTGGGCCTGCCGGGGGAGCACACCTGCCGTGCGCGGATTCGCATACGACCTGTTGATGTGGTGGCGGTGTTGTGCTGTGCGATTCCGCCGGCACTGCATTTGGGCGGTGTGCTGTGAGCGTGAAAACAGTTGTGAAAACAGCGGTGTCGTCGGAGGGAACGGCGGCGGCAAAGCCGGCGGCGGCATCGGCGCAAGCGGTGTCTGTGGAAGTGGCATCTGAGGGAACGGCGGCAGTGCAATACGCGCCCGCGTTTGTTCCTGCGCAACAGTCGGAAATCGTGCGCTCGCACGACGTCGGTTTCGCCTATCAGACGGCGGACGCAACGGCGTTGCATGATATCGATCTGAACGTCGCCGCCGGCGAAGTGGTGGTGTTGACCGGGCCGAGCGGCTGCGGGAAAACCACATATACGCGCTTGCTCAACAGTCTGGTCCCAGGCCTGCTGCCGGGCGAATTGACCGGAGAGCATACGACGTGCGGACTGCATGCCGGAGCGGAGCCGATCGAAGCGTATGTTCCGCTGGTCGGCAGCGTGTTCCAGAATCCGAAAACGCAGTATTTCAATGCGAACGCCTCCGATGAAATGGCGTTCCCCTGCGAAAACAGCGGCATGGACACGCGAGAGATCGATGATCGGGTTCGCGGAATCGCGAAACGCTACGGCGTCGAAACCCTGCTTGACCGTGACGTCTCGACCCTGTCGGGCGGGCAGAAGCAGCAGCTGGCCGTGGCCGCCGCGATGATGCTCGATCCTAAGCTGGTCGTCATGGACGAGCCGACCGGCAACCTGGATCAGGCGGCGATCGAACGCCTGCATGATATGGTCGCGTCATTGAAGCGGGACGGCGTCACCGTCATCATCGCCGAACATCGTCTCGCGTGGTGCATGGATGTGGCCGACCGATTCATCATCATCGAAGACGGCACGGTCCGGCGGGAATATACCGCCGACCGATTCCGGGCCCTGCCGGCGGAACAGGTCGAAGCCTCAGGCTTGCGCGGTTTGGATATGGCGCCGTATCAGGCCGCGATCCGGCAGAAAATCGTTGCCGAAAACGCGGAAAACGAAGAAACCGCATCGGCGCCGCTAATCGCCACGCAAGGATTGCGCGTGGGCGTCTCGCATCGCCGATGGTTCGGCGGACGGTTTTCCAAAAAAACCGCGCAGTCCTGCGAATTCGCCAAAGACATTGATGATTTCGTCCTGCATTCCGGGCGGATCGTCGGTCTGATGGGGCGCAACGGCGCAGGCAAAAGCACGTTGGCGCGCACATTGTGCGGCCTGCAGCGGCCCCTTGCCGGCCGTGTCATGCTGGAAGGCAAGGCTGCGCCGCGCACCGAGCTGACGGATGCGAGCTTTCTGGTCATGCAGGATGTGAACTATCAACTGTTCGCCGACAGCGTGCGCGGCGAGCTGCTGATGGGGCAGGAGGCGGATACGCCTGAGGAATGGGCGGCGTTGCGGCAGCGCTGCGACGGCATTCTGCGATCATTGGACTTGCTGCAGTTCGCCGACCGTCATCCGATGACGTTGTCGGGCGGGCAGAAACAACGGCTCGCCATCGCTGTGGCGTTGATGTGCGGCAAACGCCTGATCGTTCTCGACGAGCCGACCAGCGGATTGGACCATGCGCATATGATGCAGGTCGGCTCCTTGCTGCGGTCGTTGGCCGACGCCGGGAAAGCCGTGCTGGTCATCACCCACGACGAAGAGCTCGCCGCCCGCTGGTGCGACCGGATCCTCACCGTTTCCGACTCGGCATGATCCGAATCGCCCCCGCTCGATCCTCCCCGCATGCATTAACAATGGAATAGCGGTGCGGGGATTTGCGGAATGGGGAGGGATGAAGAAACGGGGCATGGGGTCGGGGAGTGAAGAGACGGAACGTGAGGTTGAGGAAACGAAGAGTCTGGCGAGCGAAGAGACCGGGACGCGAGACCGGGGCGTGAGGTCGGGATATGAAACTGGGATATGAGACCGGGGAGTCCGATATGCGGGCATATGCGGTGAGGCGATGCGGGGAAGCCGGTATGGTTGGCTGCATGATGCACCGTTATTGTTGTCGCTGAACATGATTCGCCCCTTCAGTGGGCACTTTTGTCGTTCAGTGAGTGCCTCAATGTGTAGTCGCATGTGATGAAATCCTTGAAAAACCCGGAATCGCAACAAGGCCGTTATCCGGATTGAATCCGACGGGTGCCCACTGAACGGGAAAAGTGCCCACTGAATTCCGCAATCGCCCCGATCCGCCGTAAAAACCTTGATTTTCATTGACTCAGACATTCGGATTCGTCGAAACGCCGCCCAAAGGAGCCAACGCCATGACCATCCACAACGACATCACCGAACTTATCGGCAACACTCCGCTCGTCCGCCTCAACCATGTGACCGAAGGCGTCAAGGCGACGATCGCAGTCAAGGTCGAATATATGAATCCGGGCGGCTCGTCCAAGGACCGCATCGCACAGCGCATTATCGACGCTGCCGAACGCTCCGGCGAATTGAATCCGGGCGGCGTGATCGTCGAACCGACATCCGGCAATACCGGCGTCGGACTGGCCCTGGTGGCGCAGCGGCGCGGCTATCGCACGATTTTCGTCGTACAGGACAAGGTCTCCCGCATCAAGCGTTCGGTTTTGCAGGCATATGGCGCCGAAGTCGTCGTCGCGCCGACCGGCGTGCCGCGCGAAGACCCGCGCTCCTACTACAGCGTGGCCAGGCGTCTGGCCGAAGAGATTCCGGGCGCATACATGCCGAACCAATACGAGAATCCGAACGGGCCGCTGAGCCACTATCTGACCACGGGCCCGGAAATCTGGGAAGGCAGCGACCATACGATCACGCATTTCGTTGCGGCCATCGGCACTGGCGGCACGATTTCCGGCACCGGACGCTACCTGAAGGAAGCTTCCGACGGGCGGGTGAAGGTGATCGGCGCCGATCCGGACGGCTCGGTGTTTTCGGCCGACGGTCCTGAAGGAATCCACCCATATCAGGTGGAAGGCGCGGGCAAGGATTTCTATCCGAAGGCGTTCGACCGCGACGTCGTCGACGACATGGTCAGGATCGGCGACTCGGACTCGTTCCTGATGACGCGCCTGCTCGCCTCCCGCGAAGGCCTGCTGGTCGGCGGCTCTTCCGGCATGGCGGTCGCCGCGGCGGTCCGTTACGCCCGTGAGCACGATCTGGGCGCGGACGATGTCGTGGTCGCGTTGCTGCCTGATTCCGGCCGCGGCTATCTGGAAAAGATTTTCGATGATGATTGGATGATCGGACACGGTTTCGCCGACGTGGTCGCCCGTTCGGCGCAGCCCTCGCTGATTCGGTAGCATTCGTCGGTGTTCCCGCTCGGCGGCGCGTACAGCGTAAATCCTCCGTTGTTCAGTGAAGGCGCGTAGACTCAACATTCAAAAGCGTTAAGCCGAAAGCGTCGAACCGAAACGCTGGACCGAAAAACGCTCAGTCAAAAGCGCCAGATCTACACGAGGAAGAGGCAGCGTGCTGCAGATCAGCCATATTTCCAAGCGGTACAAAACCGGTGATTTCATCCAACAGGCACTCGACGACGTCAGTCTGAATCTTCGGGACAATGAATTCGTCGCCATTCTGGGACCTTCCGGTTCGGGCAAAACGACATTGCTGAACATCATCGGCGGCCTTGACCGTTATGATGACGGCGACCTGGTCATCAACGGCACGTCCACGAAGCGATACAAGGACCGCGATTGGGATTCCTACCGCAACCACACCATCGGTTTCGTGTTCCAAAGCTACAATCTGATTCCTCATCAGACGA
This sequence comes from Bifidobacterium sp. LH_449, assembly GCF_056356755.1. Classification (NCBI taxonomy): domain Bacteria; kingdom Bacillati; phylum Actinomycetota; class Actinomycetes; order Bifidobacteriales; family Bifidobacteriaceae; genus Bifidobacterium; species Bifidobacterium sp. LH_449. The sequence goes on along the minus strand of NZ_JBKEUV010000005.1, from coordinate 138,559 downwards.
TCCTGTCGAATGTGGAACTGGCCCTGACGATTTCCGGCGTTTCCCGCGCCGACCGCAAGGATCGCGCCCGCAAGGCCTTGGAAAGCGTCGGCCTGGGCGACCATATCCATAAGAAGCCGAATCAGCTGTCCGGCGGCCAGATGCAGCGCGTCGCCATCGCCCGCGCGCTCGTCAACGATCCGGATATCGTGCTTGCCGACGAGCCGACGGGCGCATTGGATTCCGACACTTCCGTGCAGATCATGAATCTGCTGAAGGAAGTCGCAAAGGACCGTCTGGTCGTCATGGTGACGCATAACCCGGAGCTCGCCCACGAGTACGCGACGCGCATCGTCGAATTGCGGGACGGCTCCATCCGTTCCGATTCCGCGCCGTTCAATCCGGAAAACGAATCGGCGGACACGCCAGTGCATCGCACGATGGGCCGCGCCGCCATGTCGTTCGCCACGGCGCTGACGCTGAGCTTCAACAATCTACGCACGAAAAAAGGCCGTACGATCCTCACCTCGTTCGCAGGCTCCATCGGCATCATCGGCATCGCGCTGATCATGTCCGTCTCCACCGGCGTCAACACGTATATCGACGATATTCAGCGCGAAACGATGACCGCGTATCCGATTTCCATCGATGCGCAGACCTTCGATATGAGCAGCATCATGTCTGCCGCGCAGTCGAATGCGGAACAACGGAAAACGCATAAGGACGACGCCATCTATCCGGATGATTCCAGCATTCAGGACGCCTCCAGCATGACCGGCAGCATCACCGAAAACAATCTGAGCGAATTCAAACGATATCTGGACGATCCCGACAGCGGCATCCGGCAATACATCGGTTCGACGGGCGTGCAGTATTCGTATGATACGAAGTTCTCCGTTTTCTCCCACGACCCGGACGACACCTTGGTCACCGCTGACGGCGTCAATTTCGGCGGCGCCAACACGGGCACGCAGTCGATGGCCGCGCAAATGGCGACCAGCGGCACGCAGTCGATGACCACCTCCGATATGACGTCGATGCAGATGTCGATGCTGACCGGCGACAGCGACGAAAACGCCGCTCCGAGCATATTCAACGAGATCATGCCAAGCGCCGACGGCAAGCAGCCGGTCGGCAAGGTGATCCGCGACAATTATGAAATCGTCGACGGCGAATGGCCGTCGGACCGCAACGACGTGGTGCTCGTGCTCGATTCGAACAACAACATGCCGCTGACCACGCTGTACGAGCTGGGCATCCTGCCGCAAAGCGAATACAACGATATGATGAATCAGCTGAATGCCGGCGAAGACGTCACCACCAACACCGACCGGATCGACTATTCGAAGGCCCTCGACCAGAAGCTGTACCTGATCCCCGCCAGCGACCAGTATGAGAAGGGCGAGGACGGGCATTACACCTATAAGGGCGACGACGCCGATTTCATCACGTCGAAGATGAACGACGACACCGCCCTGAACATCGTCGGCATCATCAAGCCGATTGAAGACGCCGACGCGACGCCGTTGGCCACCGGCGTCGGCTATACGCGAGAACTGACCGACTATCTGATCGACCACGCCGAATCCAGCCAGATCGTCGCCGACCAGAAAGCCGACCCCGACCACAGCGTGCTCACAGGCATGACCTTCGCGCCGAGCGACGATGCCGCCAAGGCCGGCGACGCCCGCGATTACGTCGCCTCGCTCGGCATCAGCCAGAAGGCAAGCATGGCCCGCACGCTGCTGACCGCCTCCGCGCGCCAGACCGGCGACGCTTCCGCCGGCGCCGCTTTGGCCGCGGCGGACGAGTCCCAGCTTGCCGCCCAGCTTGACGCCTACATCGCCACCGCCGACCAGGATTCGCTGGTCTCCATCTACGACCAGTACGTATCGCCCGGCTCATACAACGACAACATGTCGGCTTTCGGCGTCGTCAGCCGCGACGCCCCAAGCTCGATCAACATCTACGTCGACAGTTTCGAAGACAAGAATTCCGTCGCCGACGCCATCGAATCCTACAATGATTCGGCGGACGAAGAAGACAAAATCGTATACGTCGACTATGTCGGATTGATGATGAATTCGGTGACGACGATCATTGACGTCATCACATATGTGCTGATCGCCTTCGTCGGCGTCTCGTTGGTGGTCTCCTCCATCATGATCGGCATCATCACGTATATTTCCGTGCTGGAACGCACCAAGGAGATCGGCATTCTGCGCGCGATGGGCGCGTCGAAGCACAATGTCTCACAGGTGTTCAACGCGGAAACCGGCATCATCGGCCTGCTGGCCGGCCTGCTCGGCATCGGCGTGACCCTGCTGCTGCTGATTCCGGGCAACGCGATCCTCCATTACGCGATCGGCACCAACGATGTCAGCGCGGCATTGCCGGTCGGCAACGCGATCGCATTGGTGGTGCTGAGCGTCGTGCTGACGCTGATCGGCGGCCTGATCCCGTCCCGCAGCGCAGCCAAGCGCGACCCCGCCACGGCGTTGCGCACGGAATGAAAACAGCATAAAAACATGGCAATATGGCCTGTATGAATATGGAAAGCACCGCACTTGAAGCGCTGAAACGATACTTCGGCTACGACTCGTTCCGTTCGGGGCAAGCCGGACTGGTCTCATCGATTCTCGCAGGGCATGACGTCCTCGGCGTCATGCCCACAGGTGCGGGCAAATCCGTGTGCTACCAGGTGCCCGCCACCATCCTTGAAGGCCTGACCGTCGTGATCTCGCCGTTGATCTCGCTGATGCGCGACCAAGTGGACGGCCTCAACGAGCAGGGCATCCCCGCCGCATACATCAACACCACGCAATCGTTCGACGAACAGGAAGACGCGCTCGTGGCGGCCGCGCGCGGCGACGTCAAACTGCTGTACGTCGCGCCCGAACGGCTTGAAACCGAACGATTCCGCTACTTCGCGGCGCATGTGCCGATATCGCTGATCGCAGTCGACGAAGCGCACTGCGTATCGCAATGGGGGCAGGATTTCCGCTCCTCGTATCTCGGCATCGGCGAATTCATCGCCGCACTGCCGGCACGTCCCATAGTCGCGGCCTTCACCGCGACCGCCACCGAACGCGTCCGCGCCGACATCATCACACTGCTTGGTCTTGAAAATCCAAACATCACCGTCACCGGATTCGACCGCACCAACCTGTATTTCGACGTCATCAAACTCGAAACCAAGCGCAAGGCGGCATGGGTGGCGCAATACATCGCCGAACACGCGGACGAATCCGGCATCGTCTACTGCGCGACGCGCAAGGACACGGTGGCGCTCGCCGCATCGCTGAACCATGCCGTGCCCGCGTTGCGCGCGGCCGCAGGGGTCGGTGCCGCAATGGGCGGGGGGCGTGTGGCGGTCGCCTATCATGGCGGCATGCCCGCCGAGGAACGCAATCAGGCGCAGCGCGATTTCGTCACCGACCGCGTGCCCGTCGTCGTCGCGACGAACGCCTTCGGCATGGGCATCGACAAATCGAATGTGCGGTATGTGATCCATCACAACATGCCGGAAAGCATCGAAGCCTACTATCAGGAAGCGGGCCGCGCCGGGAGGGACGGCGAGCCCAGCCGATGCACGCTGCTGTGGAACGAATCCGATATCGTCACGCGGCGTCGTCTCCTGGACGCCGATTACGACAACGAGCGCCTCACCGCCGACGAGCAGGAGATCGTGCGCATGTCGAAGCGCCGCCTGCTGGACGGCATGGTGGGATATTGCCGTACCGCCGATTGTCTGCATCGCTATATGACGCGGTATTTCGGTGAAATCGATGATGACGGCGGGAGCGGCGAGGCCGCTGCCGGCGGTGTGTGCGATGACGGCGTCGCTGCCGCCGACGCCGCTGCCGGCCGCGCCACTGTCGCCGGCGACGACATTGGAGGTGCCGCCGGCCGTGCCGCGAAGAGGCATTGCGAAGGCGGCTGCGCGAATTGCGACAGCACTTTCGAAACATTGGACGTCACCGATATCGCGCGCGCGATCAGCCGCTGCGTGCATGATACGGGCGCGCGCGTCGGCTCGGGCAAGATCGTACGTATCCTTCGCGGCTCGCAGGCGCAGGACCTGGCATGGCTGAACCCGGAGACTCTGCCGACATTCGGCATGCTGCGCGACGTGCCGGAAGCGCGCGTGCGCGATGTCCTAAGCCAGATGGCCACCGACGGCTTTCTGCATATCGCCGACGGGCGCATGCCGATCGTCGGGTTCGGCGTGCGCGCGGCCGAAACGGTCGCGCCGGATTTCCATTACGAAATCAAACGCATCGAACGGAAAACCGCAAGCGCGTCGCGTGGCGCGGCTATGGGCGGCGGTCTGGCCGCAGGCGGCGCGAATGCAGACGCTTCAGGCCTTTCCGGCGCTTTCGGCGCATCCGGCGCGGTCATGGAATCGTATGTTCCCGACGACGACGCCGAAGCGCTGTTCCAGCGTCTGCGCGAACTTCGCCTCGAAATCGCGCGCGAAATCGGAAAACCGCCGTACATCGTCTTCTCCGACAAAACGCTGCGCGACATGGCCCGCATCAAACCGGTGACGCCGGCGCAGTTCCTTGCAGTCAACGGCGTAGGCGAAAACAAGCTCAAACTTTACGGCGACCGTTTCATGCAGGCCGTCGCCGCCTTCGTCGGGCAATGATGATCCGCCGGTGTCGGCCGTCCGGTAATGGCCGGTCGGCGCTGGTCGTTCAGTCGCGGATCGCAAGCTGCGGATTGTAGGCATCGAATATTTGACGTCGTCCGAATGCTCGATGTCGTCCGAATATTTGACGTCGTCCGAATATCCGACGTCGTCCCAATATCGCCATCCTGCCGCTGTCGTCACTCGGATGCTGCGATCCAATCAGCATCGATCGTCAAAAATCAAAGCAATCTGCCATATCTGACCCCATCCTTTCGCATTCAATAGTGGACAGCACGCCCAATCGCACTAAAATTTGCGGAATTTTAGTGTGTCCACCATGTTGCTGCCATATCCTGTGTAATCTTGGCGACATGCTGCAGGAAATGTTCACGGACAGGAAGACCGGCTCGTTGCAAAATCTGCGGCTCGTTGCAAAGTCTGTCGGGGGAGTACCCCCGGCCGATATGGGCTTATTCGTTCTGAAACGTGTGCGTTCACACCGGATCCGCTTGGCGATGAGTATCCGAAGGTATCGCGGAAAACCTCCGGGGCCATCACGAGGGCGTCCATGTCGCTTGCCCGCTTGATCGAATTTGGGGAGGGCGTACCGAATCCAGATCTGCTGCGCCGTCCCACCATGCGTCGAGAAGCGCAGAGTATCAGCGCGTTGGAAGGTACGTATGAGCGTTTGGAAACGGTTCTGGCGCGGGATTACGAGCCGGGCGACGACAAACGCGGGTGGAATGAATCGCTGATTGAAGTGTTCAACTATCTTGACGCCGCCGACCATGGCATCGCCAGCATGCGTGAAGGACGATCCATAACGGTATCGCTGATTCGCGAGCTGCGGCGGTTGCTGGTGAGGAACACTTCGTCTGGCAATCCCCAGGCCGGCGAAATCCGCACAAGTCAAGTCTTCATCGGCTCTCCTACGCTCGAGGATCGAGGAGGCGCGTTTCGTGCCGATGCCTCCGGGCCCGGCCCTTGATCTTGCCGTGCGAGGGCTTGCGGATCGGTGGAATTCCCGCAACGAACCCGGCCTGACCGTGCTGGATATGGCCATGTTCCACTACCAGTTCGAGACCTTGCATCCGTTCGCGGACGGCAACGGCCTCAACGGTTTCGAGAACGGCCTGTGCAGCCTCGCTTGCATCCGTTCGCGGACGGCAACGGCCGTATCGGACGTCTGCTGATCCTGCTGCAGATGATGTCACACGGATTGCTGTCGCAGCCTTTGCTGTCGGTGTCTCCCTGGTTCGAACAGCGTCGCCCCGAATATCAGGATCGCATGCTTGCCGTATCGACGCAGGGCGATTGGGAGAACTGGATCCTGTTTTTCTGCCGGGGCATCGAGGAATCCCGCGAGGACGCATTGCTGCGCGTGAAGCGTTTGAACCACATTCGCGAACGATATCGCGACCTGATTCTCGCGCATCGCTACGGCGGCATCGCATTGGACATCGCCATGCCGCTTATCGGCCAGCCATATGTGCATGTGCCGTCGCTGAGACGTCGCTTCGAAAAAAGCGACTCGGCGATCAGAAATGCGCTTGCGCGTTTGGAATCGATCGGCATCGTCAGCGCTCAGCGCTCGCGCGGCGCGTGCCTGTATGTCGTCGACGATGTCGTGCTTGCGGTGGGCGCGGCGCAGGGCGGCGATGTCGATCCGAAAGCGCCGCTGTTTCATGAAAGCCGACGGGCGTAAGGTGAATGCATAATACAAAAGTCGAATGATGCATTGACGGATATTTGACATCATTGAAACGGAGGAATGATGAGCGAACATGATAAGACCGCGGCGAAGCCGGTCGTGGAAAGCTTCCAGCTGGACCACACGAAGGTGAAGGCGCCGTATGTGCGCTATATCGACACGCAGACCGGTCCGAACGGCGATGTGATCTCGAATTACGACCTGCGCCTGGTGCAGCCCAATGAGAACGCGATTCCGACGGGCGGCCTGCACACGATCGAGCATACGATCACGGTACTGCTGCGTGAGCGCATTCCCGGATACATCGATTGTTCGCCGTTCGGCTGCCGTACCGGCTTCCATCTGCTGACTTGGGGCGAGCATTCCACCGAAGACGTGGCGAAGGCCCTGAAGGAGGCGCTGACGTTCATCGCCGAAGAGGCGACGTGGGACGATGTGCCCGCCACGACGGAGGAAAGCTGCGGCAATTACCGCGATCACAGCCTGTTCACGGCGAAGCAGTGGTGCCGCGACATTCTCGCCGAAGGAATCAGCTCCGACCCGTTCGAGCGCAGGGTCGTGTGAGAGCCGCGATGTGAGCGCCGCGCTATGGACGTCGCGCAATAATCGTTCGCAACGCATTGGCTGCCGATGACCGCCGCAAACGCATCCACGGCGCAATGATCGACGCAATGTGACCGCCGTGGCGGAAGATGCCTTTCGCATGTGCACATACCGTGCTAATTTGTACCTTCGGAGTTTTCTGAAGAAGAGTTACGAGGTGTGTGGTGACTGAAGGCACTTCTCCACGGCGTTTCCGTCATGCTACGATGGCGGATTTCCCGCGTATGCAGAAGATCTACGCGCATGCGCGTGAACTGATGGCCCGCAACGGCAATCCGACGCAGTGGGGGCACACATTCCCTCGTGAGGAAGTCGTTCTTGACGATATCGCCAACCAGCGCACGATGCTGCTGGTCGATACGGTGGACGGCAAGGAGCGCATTCTCGCCCAGTTCGCGCTGTGCCCGGGCAAGGATCCGACCTATGCCAAAATCGACGGCGCCTGGCTGGACGACGACACGTATGTGACGATCCATCGCATCGCATCGTCCGGTTTGGCGCGTCATGCCGCCCGCGACTGCATCAAGTGGGCGTTGAAGCATTACGGCAACGTGCGTGCCGACACGCATCCGAACAACAAGGCGATGCAGCATGTGCTGGAAAGCAGCGGGTTCGCGCGTTGCGGCCTGATCCAGCTGCTGGACAGGCCGACCGACACCACACGTATCGCATATCAGCGGCACGAGTGGTGAGCGGCGGCGGCCATTTCATTTGACGGATTCATCCGACCCCATCCGGAATCATTGGTTTCGCCGGATTTGCGGTTCCTTTTCAGTTTTCCGACTGAGCCGTTCGATTAGGCTTGGTCGGCTGCGCCCGATTCATCCGGCGAAGTGCGCAACGCGTCGCTGACTTCGTCGACGATGCGCCGCATGGCTTCGCAGGCTTCGTCTTCATTGCCTCGCCAGATCGCTTCGGCCACGTCGATATGCGCCTGCATGGCCTCCTGTTTCGGCTGCGCCGGATACATGTTGATCTCCACACGCCCGCGCAGAATGGTGGCGATGGTATCGGCGAAGGATGAGAACAATTCGTTGCCGCAGCTTTTTAGGATCAGCGAATGGAATTCGATGTCCAGTTCGTGGAATTTTTCAAGCGGCCCGTTTTCGCCGTATTCCCTCATGTGCAGCGCCATGACCGGCAGTTTCGCTTTGTCTTCCAATGATGCGCGCGCCGCGGCGTAGCGTGCCGCCGCCGGTTCGATGCACAGTCGCAGTTCGGTCAGCGAACGCAGTTCCTGCTTGCGGTGCGATGAATGCAGTTTCCATGTGATGACCTGCGGATTGAGGGCCTGCCATTCGCCGCTTGGCTGGGGGACGAGGCCGACGCGCCTGCGTATGGCGATGGCGTTGGCTGATTCGAGAAGACGAGCCGCTTCGCGGGCGACGGTTCTCGATATGCCGAATTGCGATTGGATCTCTTCCAATGTTTTCGGATTTTCGGCAGGCCATGCGCCGTCGATGATGTCGATGGCCAGTTGATTGGCGACGGGCAGATGCATATGTTCGGCGCTTGGCATTAAGGATTCCGCGGTCATGTGATTCAGATTATCAAGACCAACATATGTAGATATTCAGACGACAATAAAGAGTCTTTTTGATTTGACAAAGACTTATAAAAAGTTTTATAGTATTCTTCAACAGGTGTCGGAGTGGACGCCCGCATATGGATGAACGCACAGAAGCGAAGCAAAAGGAGACCCGATGAAAACGCATGTGGTGGTTATGGGAGTCGCGGGCTGCGGCAAGTCAACCGTCGCCGAAGCGATTCGTGATCGTCTTGGGTATGAGATGGCCGAAGGCGACGTCTTCCATCCGCAGGCCAATATCGACAAGATGAGCGCCGGTATTCCACTGACCGATGAGGACCGTTGGCCGTGGCTGCGCGTTATCAACGCGTGGATGGTGGCCAAGGACTCCATCGGCGTCAACACCGTGGTCTCAAGCTCCGCCTTGAAGCGCGCATACCGTGATGTGCTGCGCGAAAACGTGCCGGTGTTCTTCGTGCATCTGACCGGCAGCGAAGCGCTGATCGGCGAACGCCTCTCCGCGCGTAAAGGCCATTTCATGCCGCCGTCGCTGCTGCCAAGCCAGTTCGCCATTCTGGAGCCGTTGCAGGGCGATGAGCCGGGCGTCGAGGTGTCCATCGAAGGCTCGATCGAAGAGATGGTCGACCGTGCGGTCGCCGCGGTCCGGGCGTATAACGAACGCATGGAACGCGACGGACGCTGATGCTTCAAGGCTTCGTGCCTGTTCACGTCATATTCAACGCATTAAGCGGATTCGAAGAGGAATCATCATGCAACTTATCATTGCCGCCATCATCGGCATCGCAGCGATCGTGCTGCTTATTTCAGTGGTGAAACTGCAACCGTTCCTGTCGCTGCTGTTCGGCTCGTTCATCATGGCCGTCTGCGCGGGCGTGCCGTATGACGAAGCGGTCGACAGCTTCACCGCCGGCGCAGGCTCCACATTCTCCAGCGTCGGCCTGCTGATCGCCTTCGGTTCCATCATCGGCACCATTCTGTTCAGCTTGGGCGGCGCCGACGTCATCGTCGACACCATCATGGCAAAAACCCCGGTCCGGCGCCTGCCATGGGCCATGGCATTGATCGCCTTCATCGTCGGCGTTCCGATGTTCTTCGAAGTCGGCGTCGTCATTCTGATCCCTGTTGTGCTGTTCGCCGCCAAGCGCGCAAAAATGCCGGTGATGCTCATCGCCATCCCTGCGCTGGCTGGCCTGTCCACGCTGCACGCCTTCGTGCCGCCGCATCCCGGCCCGCTTTCCGCCATCGATGCATTGGATGCCAACCTTGGCATCACGCTCGGACTCGGCCTGCTCGTCGCCATTCCGACCGTCATCGTCTCCGGCCCGCTGCTGGGCCGTCTCCTGTCCCGTTGGGTGCCGATCATGGCTCCCGACAGCGGCCCGGCCCGTCAGGATGGCGACGCCGATGCCGGCAACGCCGGCAAACCGACCTTCGCCCAGGCCATCGCCGTGATCCTGTTCCCGGTGGTGCTGATGCTCGCAGCCTCCATCGTGGATCTGACCGGCATGAAGGAAACGGTGTGGGGCCGCGTTCTGGCCTTTATCGGCACCCCGTTGACGGCGCTGTTCCTCACCACGGTTCTTGCGATGATCGTGCTGGGCTTCATGCAGAAGTCCACCCGTGACGCGGTCAATGGCATGGTCGGCAAGTCCTTCGGCAGCGTCGCCGGCATCATCCTCATCGTCGCCGCCGGCGGCGGTTTCAAGCAGACGTTGGTCGACTCCGGCATCGGCGACGTCATCGCTACCTCCATCACCGAATCCGCATTGAACCCGCTGATCGCAGGCTGGCTCGTCGCCGCGCTGATCCGCCTGGCCACCGGCTCCGCAACGGTTGCGACGGTGACCGCCGCAGGCATCATGGTGCCGCTGACCTCCGGCCTTGGCATGACGGAACTGTCGCTTCTGGTGCTGGCCATCGGCGCCGGCTCCGTGTTCCTGTCGCATGTGAACGACGCCGGCTTCTGGTTGGTCAAGGAATACTTCGGCATGACGGTCGGGCAGACGTTCAAGACATGGTCGCTGATGGAAACGGTGCTTTCCGTGGTCGGCCTCGCCTTCACGCTGCTGCTGTCCCTTGTCGTTTAACATTGCGTGACGTCATGTGATTGCGTTGTACAGACGCGATCACATGCAACACGAATTCTTTCGAAAATCATTGAACAGTTAATAATCAGCCAAAATCCTTGGAAAACATCCACGATGCGACGACGCATCGCCGGGAAAGGAAAGGTTATGCATATCGGAATGATCGGTTTGGGCCGTATGGGCGGCAACATGGTCAAGCGTCTGCGCAACGGCGGCCACACGGTCGTGGGTTTCGACATGAACCCCCAGTCGGAGCGTGACGTCGACGGTCTGGAAGCATTGGTGGCGGCGCTGCCCAAGCCGCGCGTCATATGGGTGATGGTGCCTTCGGGCGAGCCGACGGATTCCACGATCGCATCGCTGGCCGCGCTGCTCGAACCGAACGACATCGTCGTGGACGGCGGCAATTCCCGCTACGAGGACGATCCGCGCCATGCCGCGGAATTGGCGGAACACGGCATCCGCTTCCTCGACTGCGGCGTCTCCGGCGGCGTTTGGGGCGCGGAACGCGGATATGCGCTGATGCTTGGCGGCGATAGGGACACGTTCGAAGAAATTCGCCCGCTGCTGGAAACGCTGAAGCCGGAAGGCGAGCATGGTCTGATTCTCGCCGGCCCGGTCGGCGGCGGCCATTTCGCGAAAATGGTGCACAACGGCATCGAATACGGCATGATGCAGGCCTTCGGCGAAGGCTTCGCCACGATGATGCGCAGCCGGTATGTCGACGATCCCGCCGCGACGATGGCCTCCTGGCGTTCCGGATCGGTGGTCGCTTCGTGGCTGCTCGACCTGTTCGACAACGCGACCAAGGACGATCCCGAACTGCGTGATGTGCCGCCGGTCGCCAACGAATCCGGGGAAGCCCGCTGGATGGTCGAAGCGGCATTGGAACTGGGCGTGCCGACGCCCGCGACCGCCGCCGCCCTGTACACCAGGCAATCCTCGCGTGGCGGCGCGGACGATATTCTGCGCGTCGTCACCGCCATGCGCGCCCAATTCGGCGGCCACGTCACCAAAATCGACGAAATAGCGACGCACTGATTGCGGCAAATCAGTAAAACGGCCTTTCAAATCTCCAATAAGCTGTCTCTTATTCCTCGATTCCAAGGAATGGGAGGCGGCTTTTTCTTGGCCCAAATGGAAACGCGACGCCATCTGTAGCACGTGGGTAATGAGAATGTACGTAGGCTTCGCATGCTGCGCGCGGAATAGGTGGGCGTCTAGTATGCAACATCCTGTTATCTCTCATTCAGTGGGCAGATAATCGCTTCAGTGGGCACTCAAAACCGTGATAAACCATCGATGGGCACTGTTTAGTGCGGTTTTCGGTGCCCAGTGAATGAAAAAAGTGCCCACTGAATGGGGCGGGAATGCGTTGTTGGCTGGGCGCAATTCAAAAATCGAGTGAATTGGCTTGTCCCAACGGCCAACTATCACTGAAATCCCTAATGTAGGCTTATGGAAGCTTCTGATGTCAGATTGTGGAAAATCTGCGTCGTCGCAGAGTAGTCCGTATATGGGGCAAGTGTTTGAAAATCTCATCATCGAGGAAACGCGAATCGTATTTCAACCGAGGGGAGGAGCCTCGATCGTTCTTCTACCGTGACGGAAACAAGGTGGAGGTTGACTTGCTGGATTTCACCAATACGCAGGAATGTAAGCTTATTGAAATCAAGCCAGGGCAAGACATACAGGGATTCGTTTACGAAGCATCTCAGCTCGGTCGGAGATCTGCTGGGAGCACCGAAGGAACATCGCTACGTCGTCGCCCGAGTGGAGACAGGATTCGAAACAAATGCAGCCGCAATACGGACGGCAACGGATTGGCTGAACGGTCTGAGATAGTGTCTGAATTTTACTGCTAAAAAGAATTTACCTACGGATTTGTGACACTGAGACGAACGCAGCGGGATTCTGGCGATATCTGAAATTTGTGCTTTCCGATTATCTAACTCGCTGAAAGAAGCGACGCTTTTCCTTGATGCCGGAGGCATCGAATGATGCAAGCCCCGCAAAATCAATTTGTCTGTCGCTTCTTGAATGCATGAAGCGACAGACAAATTGATTACGCAGTTACGTGCGCGGATTGCGTGCGCGGATTACAGAGCACAGAGCACACGCAGAGAGCGCGCATACAGAGTACTCGTACAGAGCATGTGCGCAGAACACGCGTACGGAGCACTCGTGCAAAGAACGCGCGGAGAGCCGCGTGCCGTCGCCGACTATTCGGCCGCCACGGCGGCTTCGCTTTTCACGCCGTTGAGCTTGGAACGCTTGCGGGCGTAGAGGAAGTAGACGGCGAGTCCGAGCACGAACCAGACGGCGAAGCGCAGCCAGGTCTCCCAGTTCAGGCCTGCGATCAGGATCAGGCAGAAGATGATCGCGCAGATCGGCGTGAACGGCACGAGTGGCGCGCGGAAGCCGCGGCGCGCGTTCGGCTGGGTCTTGCGCATCCACAGCACGCCGGCCGAAACGATGATGAACGCGGACAGTGTGCCGATGTTCACCAGCTCGAACAGCACGTTGATGTTGATGAAGCCGCCGGCGAATGCGGTGAGCAGGCCGAAGAACCACGTGCCCTTGTACGGCGTGTGGTGCTTTTCGCTCACTTCTCCGAAGAACTTCGGGAACAGGCCGTCACGGCTCATCGCGTAGCAGATGCGCGACTGGCCGTACAGCTGTACGAGCATCACCGTGGTCATGCCCACGAGCGCGCCGATGTTGACGATGACCGCCAGCCAGTTCATGCCGGTGGCGAGGATCACGCCGGCGACCGGCGCGTCGATGAAGTTCGCGAATTCCTGGTAGGGCACGACGCCGGTCATGATCAGCGTCATCACGATGTACAGCACGGTGGAAACGGCCAGTGAGATCAGGATGCCGCGCGGCAGCGTCTTGTTCGGATTGACGGTCTCCTCGGCGGAGGAGGACACGGCGTCGAAGCCGATGAAGCTGAAGAACACGATGGACGCGGCCGGGATGATGCCGTACGGCTGTGTGGAATCCGGCTGGAACGTGTACAGGCCGTACGGGGAGAACGGCTTCCAGTTGCTGGGCTTGACGTACCAGATCACGCAGATGATGAACAATGCGATGATGGCCAGTTTGACGATCACCATGATGTCGTTCGTCTTCTTCGTCTGATTGATGCCGATGGACAGCACCCATGTGATCAGCAGCACGATAAGGAATCCGGGCAGGTTGAAATATGTGGTGACGCCCGGCGTGGTGCCGTATGCGGCGGTCAGTTCAACGGGAATCTGCAATCCGAAGCCTTCGAGCAGCTGGTTGAAGTATCCCGCCCATCCTGCGGACACCGTTGCCGCCTGCAGTGCGTATTCCAAAATCAGATCCCAGCCGATCATGAACGCGACGACTTCGCCGAACGCAAGATACGCGTACGAATATGCGGATCCCGAGACCGGTGCCATTGCGGCGAATTCGGCATAGCACAGGCCGGCGAAACCGCAGCAGACCGCGGCGAGAAGGAAGGAAACGGAAAGCGCTGGTCCTGCCGTCAGCGCGCCTTTTCCGGTCAGCACGAAGATGCCGGTGCCGATGATCGCGCCGATGCCGAGCATCGTCAGATCGAAGGTTTTCATGGTGCGCTTGAGCGGCGTGGATTCGGCGACAAGCTGATCCACTGATTTTTTGCGAAAAAGATCCATGGTCTTCTCCCAAGATATGCAGTGATTAAGGGCTAGACCGGACGGTTTTCCGGGACCCCGGCACGCCTCAACGCCGGGAATCAGAATATGCGGGGCGTCGGCAATGTTCCATTGATGCCACGCATATGACGGAAAATTGTATTGATGACGTGTGGACAAACCAGGTTCGTTTTGCGTGTTGCCTTTGATAAAACGATTTCGCTTGATGCTTTGACAGGTGAGAACCCGGATGCGTTCTGGGTGTGATTTTCGAATATGCCGCCTGTTCGTCATAGCACAGCGCCACAATAGGCGATATGACTTTGAGCGCAGCACCTGAATGGCAGTTTTCATCCCCTGAAGGCAGGACGAACTATGAGGCCGCCTGCCGGCGATACCCCGCGCAGGCCGTCGTCGATCTTGCCGCATTGCGCGATAATATGCGCCATTTGGTGAATATGGTCGGAGGCGAGGATTCCGGCACTGCCGTCATGGGCATCGTCAAGGGTGACGGATACGGTCACGGCCTGCTGCCCGCCGCGTTGGCGGCGTTGGCGGGCGGCGCGACCTGGCTGGGCACCGCGCAGTCGCATGAGGCGCTGCTGCTGCGCCGGCTCGGCATCGGCCCTGACCGCTGCCATATTTTGACCTGGGTCTACAACGGCATGGCCGCTCCGTTTGATGAGCTCATCGATAACGATATTGATGTTTCCGTCGGATCGTTGTCCGGCATCGAAGCCGTCGCCGCGGCGGCGCGCAGGATTGGCAAGACCGCACGCGTGCATGTGAAGGTCGATTCGGGATTCGGGCGTAACGGCTTCACCGAGGAAAGCTTTGATGAGGCGTTGGCGTTGCTGGCGCCGCTGGCGCGTGAAGGCGTGCTGGACGTGGTGGGGCAGTGGAGTCATCTTGCGGTGGCCGATTCGCCGGACGTGCCCGAATTCGTGGCCTCCACCGACCGTCAGATCGAATCGTTCAATGCGTTCACCAATCGAATGAGCAAGGCCGGCATCGCGCCGCGCATCCGCCATCTGGCCAATACGGCCGCCACGTTGGACCGTCCGGAGATCCGTTTCGAACTGACCCGCCCGGGCATCGGCCTGTACGGTTACGAGCCCGATCCGGCGATGGGCACGCCGTCCACGTATGCGCTGCGCCCGGCCATGACGCTGCAGGCGCAGTTGGGAACAGTCAAGGATGTGGGGGCCGGGCATGGCATCTCCTACGGGCGTACGTATCTGACGCCGGACGACACTTCGACGGCCATCGTGCCGGTGGGCTATGCGGACGGCATCCACCGTTCCGCCTCCGGTTTCGACATGCAGGGCGCGAAGCATGTGGAGAAGGCCGGTGGCCCGGTGCGTGTGATGACCACGCAGGGCCCGCGCCTGTTCCATGTGTCGGGCCGTGTGTGCATGGACCAGTTCATGCTCGACCTGCATGAGCATGCCTCCGCACTCGGCGTGCATGAAGGCGACACGGTCGTATTGTTCGGCCCCGGCCGTGGCGAAGCCTGCTGTGAGCCGACCGCCGACGATTGGGCGCGCGCCGCGGGCACGATCAGCTATGAGATCTTCACCTGCCTGCGCAATCGCATTCCGCGCCTGTACCTGCATGCCGCGGATGTGCTGTCGCCGGAAGACGTCGCGAAATTGGACCCGGCCAGCCTGCTGTAGCCGATCGCAATGAATACGACGGCGTTGATGAAAGCGAGGACCGTATCATGACCGATATGCCGCAACGCATGCAGCCGACGCCGTCATACAGCGCCTTCGACGAGGAGCGCTGGGCATGGGAGCCGGCGAAATCGCAATCCCGCACCGCATTCCAACGCGACCGTGCGCGGCTCATCCATTCGTCGGCATTACGTCGGCTCGGTGCGAAAAGCCAGATACTGGTGGCCGGCACCGACGATTTCGCCCGCACGAGACTGACGCACACGTTGGAGGTCGCGCAGATCGGCCGGCAGATCGCCCAATTGCTCGGCTGCGATCCCGACGTCGTCGACTGCGCCTGCCTCGCGCACGATCTGGGCCATCCGCCGTTCGGACACAACGGTGAACGCGCATTGGCCGCGCTCGCCGCCGGCATCGGTGGATTCGAAGGCAACGCGCAGACCTTGCGCCTGCTCACACGTCTGGAACCGAAAATCGAACACGCCGACGGGCGTTCGGCGGGCGTGAACCTGACACGCGCCTCACTGGATGCGGCCGTCAAATATCCGTGGAATTACGAAACGGTCGCCAAAACCGCGCTGCGACAAGGCGGCGGCATGCCACGCAGCCTGAAATTCGGCGTCTATCCGGACGACATGCCCGTATTCCAATGGCTGAAACAGGGCGTGAAACATCCGCAAACGAAACCCATCGAAGCGCAGGTCATGGATCTGGCCGACGACATCGCCTACAGCGTGCACGATATGGAAGACGCCATCGCCATCGGCGCATTCGATCCGGCCGTCCTCACCGAAATGCGAATCCTCGACGAAATCATCGAAGACACCCACGCATGGTACGGCCGGCAATGGGAAAGCGACGGTCTTATCGCAGCGTTCCAACGCCTGCGGCAGGCGCGGCTCCTGCCCGAATCCTTCGACGGAACGCGTCACGCGCTCGCGCATCTCAAGAACATCACCAGCGCATTGATCGGACGTTTCGCGCAATCCGTCGAACAGGCCACCCGCGATGCCTACGGCGCGGGGCCGCTTGTCAGATATCAGGCCAGCATCGTCACGCCCGAAGACATCGCCTACGAAATCACCCTGCTCAAAGGCATCGCGGCGCATTTCATGATGACGCCGCGCGAACGCGGCGACGAACACCTGCACGAACAGCGCATCGTCACCGATCTGGTCGAAGCGATGATGGAAAACAATCCCGCCATGCCGACTGCGCTCGAGCCGGCCTTCCGCGCCGACTGGCGGACGGCAGGCGGCGACGCCGAACGGTTGCGCGTCGCCATCGACCAGGTCGCGTCGCTCACCGACGGTTCGGCCGTCGCGCTGCACGGCATGCTCTGCCGGCGCGCATGACGGCGCACGGCAGCGCATAATCGCGCAAACGGCGAAGCGCTCCTGCGGCCATATCAACGCGCCGTCCATGATGGGTGGTCACGGTATCCTTGAATGTTATGCCGGGAATGATTCTGAAAGAAGACGTTGAAAAGGTGCGCTCCGCCGCGGACCTGTACGATATCGTATCCGCAACGGTAACGCTCAAGCCCTCCGGCACCGGCACATACGTGGGATTGTGCCCGTTCCATGACGAAAAGACGCCGAGCTTCTCCGTACGCCCCGCGCTCGGCGTATGGCATTGCTTCGGCTGCGGTCTCGGCGGCGATGTATTCGGCTACGTCGAGCAGCGCGAAAACGTGGACTTCCGCGAAGCCGTCGAAGTGCTGGCCGACAAATACCACATCGAACTGCATTACGACCAGTCCGGCAAACGCAACGAACACGCCGGCTCAAAACGCTCCCGGCTGCTCGACGCCAACGAGGAAGCGCAACGATTCTTCACCTCCCAACTCATGACCAAGGAGGCGTTGCCGGCCCGCAAACTGCTTGACGGCAGAAACTTCGGGCAGGCCGACTGCGTGCGCTTCGGCTGCGGCTACGCGCCGCAAGGCTGGGACAATCTCGTACGGCATCTGGCCAACAAGGGCTTCACCCAGCAGGAAATGCTCGACGCGGGCCTCGCACGCCAGGGCCAGCGCGGCATCTACGACTACTTCCGAGGCCGCGTCACCTGGCCGATCCGCGACTCGACCGGCCGCACGCTCGGCTTCGGCGCCCGCAAACTGTACGATGACGACGCCATCAACGCGAAATACATCAACACGCCGGACACGCAGCTGTACCGCAAGAACCAGGTGCTGTACGGCATCGACCTGGCGAAATCCGCCATCGTGAAAAAACGTCAGGTCGTCATCGTCGAAGGCTACACCGACGTCATGGCCATGCATTTGGCCGGCATCGACACCGCCATCGCCACATGCGGCACCGCTTTCGGCGCGGAGCATGCGAAAATCGTACGCCGTCTGATCGCCGACGATTCGCTTGGCGCGGTGCAGCTGATCGGCCCGCTGAAAGTGGAAGGCCAGACGTTAAGCTCCCGCATCGTATTCACGTTCGACGGCGACGCCGCCGGCCAGAAGGCCGCCATCCACGCCTTCGGCCTGGATTCGGCCTTCCTGACGCAGACATTCGTCGCCGTCGCCGAAGACAATCTCGACCCGTGCGACCTGCGCATCGAACGCGGCAACGAAGCGCTGCAGTCGCTGATCGCCAAGGCGAAGCCCCTGTATGATTTCGTGATCGAAGCGGCCATCGCGCGTTTCGACACCGGCTACACGACCGGTCAGATGGGTGCGGTGAAGGCGGTGGCGCCGCTGATCGCGCAGATCCGCGACCGATCATTGTGGGACATGTATGCGCGCAAGGCGGCCCGAAGCATCGGCGTCGAATTGGACATCATGCAGCGCGAAGTGCGTGCGGCCCGCCGCCAGGCGCACGTACGCGACGAGGACGCGTATGCTCCGAAAAAGCGCTATGCGAACACGCCGGCCGAACCGCGGGTGGAGGCGGGGCGCAATCCGTTCGCCAATCCCGCGGCCCGTCGCAATCTGGAACGCCATGATGCGATGAATCAGACCTATTTCAAGGTCGATGACGCCGTGTTCATCTGCGAACAGCAGTTCATGGCGATGCTGATCCAGGTGCCGCGCGCCGTGGATCGTGACCTGTTCGCCGGATTGACGCTGTCGAATTTCATCACGCCCGTATTCCGTTCGCTGTTCCAGGCGATCGCCGCTGCCGGTGGCCTGCCGGAAGACACGACGCCGCAAGGATTGTGGATGCATAATCTGACCAAGGCGGGCGGCCCGCTGCTGGAACCGGTGATCAACGAATTGGCGGTGATGCCGCTGCCGCTGCCCGCAAGCGAGCAGGATTCGCAGGTCGGCGCGGGTGGCGCAGGCGTGTCGCCGGAAGGGGACGCCGCGCAGAATGGCGGTTCCGCCGCCGTGCAGCTGCGCAAGGCCACCCCGGCGGAACGGCAGTATGCCACCGAATTGCTGGCGCGTCTGCTTGATATCGGATTCATGCGCAGGATCGGCGCGGCCCGTCGCCGCATGGCCCAGTTGCCGGACGGCGAAGAGAAAATCGCATTGCTCGGCGAGGTGACCAGCATGGAATCGGCGCGCAAGGACCTGCAAAGCCAGGTGTATGGCAACAACATCGGCTGATATGCGGTTTTGCCGAAGCCGTACGGACGATATGGATGATTGATATACGAAAATGTGGGATTCGAAAAGGAATCGAATCCCACATTCGATGTCGGCCTGTGTCGGATCGTCGGATTGCGGGCCGAAACGCCGACAATCAGTCAGCTTCAGGCGATCTGCCTGAGCAATGCCGGCAGTTCGGACATCGTGTCGATCACGGCGTCGGCGCCGGCCTTGACGAAGGCGTCGCGTACGTCGGCGCGTGCGGCGTTCTTCGCGGCATCCGACATCGCGTCGAATTCGCTTTGCGTCAGGCCCATCTGCGAACTGCCTTCGATGACGCCGATGGTGAACACGCCGGCGGCCTTGCCTTCGCCGATATCGGACAGTGTGTCGCCGACCTTCGCGATGCGGCGCACGTCAGCCAAATGCAGGGCCTGCATATTCGCGAAGATCATGTACGGGTACGGGCGGCCGAAACCGTTCACGCCGTCGGCGCTGATCCAATAATCCGGCGCATAGCCGTTTTCGGCGGCCTTCGGCACGACGATGTCCATCATGGTGTCGGTGTAGCCGGTTGTCGAACCGATCTTCAGGCCCATCGCGCGCAGTTGCGCGATGGCGTCGATCACGCCCGGCTTCGGATCGGCATACTGGTCGAGAATGCCGAGCAGCATCGGCTCGAACTTCGCGTAGACGGCATCCACGTCGGCATCGGTCGGGGCGGCGCCATGCAGGTCCTCCCAGGCGCGGGCGATGCGGTCCATATGCATCATCGTATTGACATGGTCATGCTTGAGCATTCCCATCGGGCGGCGGGTCTCATCCATGGTCGGTTCGATGCCGTATTGGAGGAACGCCTCCTGGAACGCGCGGACGGGCGCGAAGCAGCCGTAATCGACGGTGGTGCCGGCCCAATCGAAAATCACCGCGTCAAAACGAGTGGTCATCAGAGAATCTCCTTCTATCAAACGTGGAATCGCAAATCAAGAAATCGCTGTAATCGTCGTAATGCTCGTGATCGCGGCGACTACGGCAACGTGCAATCGTTGTGAACGCCGCAATCGGTGTCGCTGCGACATCGGTCGCGGCATGAATCAGTGCTGCTGCGCCTTGACGGCGTCGCCGGCGGTGTTCATCGCGGCCAGGGCCGCGGCGAAATCGTCCGATCCGCGCGACGCCTCCAGCAGGCCGCGCTCGGCCATGTACATGGCGAAGAATTCGGTGACGCGCTCGATGTCATCCGTGTGGATCTCGCCGATGTTGCCCAGACGGAAGGTCTCTTCGTCGGTGAGCTTGCCCGGGTAGATCGCGTAGCCGCGCTCCTTGATGTAGACGTACATGTCGGCGAAATCGAAATCGACGCCCTTCGGGTACAGGAACGTGGTGATGATCGGGCCCTGGTGATCCTGCAGGTATGTGGTGAAGCCCAGCGTCTGCATGCGGGCGATCAGCAGATGATTGTTCAGCGCATAGCGGGATGCGCGGGCGGCGAGGCCGCCTTCGGCCATCATCTCGTCCAACGCCTTGGAGAAGGCGAGCACGACGTGGGTGGGGGAGGTGTAGCGCCACTTGCCGCCGTCCTTCTCCAACGTGTTCCACTGATCCCACAGGTCGAGCGAAAGGCTGCGGGCCTTGCCCCTGGAAGCCTCCAGCAGTGCGGTGTTGGCGATGATGAAGCTGAAGCCCGGCACGCCCTGGATGCACTTGTTCGCGGAGGAGACGAGGAAGTCGATGCCCCAATCCTCGACCGGAATGTCCACGCCGCCGAAGGAGCTCATCGCATCGACCATGAACACCTTGCCATGCGCCTTGGCCGTTGCGGCGACCGCCTGGATGTCGTTGAGCAGGCCGGAGGTGGTTTCGGAATGGATCATCGACACATGGGTGATCGACGGGTCGGAGTCAAGGATCTGCGCCACACGCTCGGCGGAGGGGATGCGGTCGTACGGTTCGGCATACTGCACGTAGTCGATGCCGGCATGCTCGCAGATCTTCGCCTGACGGTCGCCGTATGCGCCGTTCGTGCATAGCAGCACCTTTTCGTCGCTGCCGATCACCGAAGTGAGCACGCTTTCGACGCCGAACGTGCCCGAACCCTGCATCAGCACCGCGGTGTAATGCGCCGGATCGCACTGGGCGAGCTCAACGAGCTGACGGCGGATCTTCTGCGTGATGGCCTTGTAGTCGTCGTCCCATGTGCAGTGGTCGAACAGCATCTCCTCTTTGACGGTACGGGTGGTGGTCAGCGGGCCGGGGGTGAGCAGCTTGTATTCGCGGTTCATGTTGTTTCCTAGTTTTTGCTTGTGTGTTGTTGTGTTTGTGTTGTTGTTGTGTGTGTTGTCGTCGGCGATTCGCCGGGTATCCGGACATGCGAAACCGCCCCGGCCGCGTAAGGCGCGGGACGGTTTCATGCACTGCGGTCAGTGGACGGTGGGTGTCAGGCGTGCGGTTCGCCGGCGTCTGACATCAGGCCTGAGCGGCCTCCTTGCAGGCTTCCGAGAATTCCTGATGCTGTTCGAGCAGGTCGACGGTCAGCGCCTGGTCGAAGGTCTTCGGATACGAGGACTGGTTGTCGGCCGCCTTCTCGCCCTCATACAGCGGGTTCGGATAGGTTTCCAGCAGTTCCGTGCGGCCCTTGTCGATGATCGTCGCGGCCATCTTCTGCACGTCCGCCTTGGTCTTGTCGCCCTTGTCGATGACGGCGACGGATTCGGTCAGCGAGAAGTTGCCTTCGGCCGGATCGACGTATTCCATCGGCAGGCCTTCGTTCTTGTCCGCGACCGCCTGATGGCGCAGGCCGAAGCCGACCGCGACCTCACCGGCGCGGACGTTCTTGATCGGGGCGGAACCGGACTGTTCGACGTGCGGGCCGGCGTTCTTGTAGATGTCGGTGAGGATCTCCTTGCCTTCATCGCCTTCGCCGTATGCGGCGATCACATCCTGGATCATCAGCCAGGCGGTGGAGGAGCCCATGATGTCGGGAACCGCGATCTGATCCTTGTATTGAGGATCGGCGAGATCCTTGATGCTGGTCGGCGCATCCAGTCCGGCGGCCTCCAAGGCTTCGGCGTTGTAGAACAGGGCGCCTTCCTGGCTGGTGGTGTCGCGACGGTAATCCGGCGTATCGTTCAGCGGCACGGACTGCACTTCGGTCAGGTCGGCGAACATGCTGTTCTTCTCCTGCGCGCTGTCGATGTAATAGGACGACATCGTGATCATGTCGGCTTCGATGTTCGTCCCCTCGGCCATCAGCTTGCCGCCCAGTTCGGAAGTGCCGAAGCTCTGGATGACGTACTTGCCGGCGTAGCCGTTGTCGTCGAGCGCGTTCTTGAAGGCGGTCACCGCTTCGTCGTCGGCGTTGGTGTAGATGACGACCTGGTCGGCTCCGGCGGCGCTGGCCGAGCCGCAGCCTGTCATGCCGAAGGCGAGTGCGCCTGCGGCGGCAAGAGCGAAGGCGGTACGGGCGAATCGGGAGAAATCATGGGCTTTCATGAGGATTCCTTTCTTGTTGCGGCCGAATTGCTCGGCCGAAGTCGTTGGTTTTCGTTGATGTTTTCTTTGTCGATTTGTCGGTTTCATGTGTTGACGGTCTGTGTGGCGGCCGTCTGTGCCGCGACGGTCTGCGCGGCGGCCGTGCCTGCGGCCTCACGCCCGGGCAGCATCGCCGTCAAACGTGCCGTCAGGCTTTGGCGTTCGCGGCGGCGACGGGCGCGCTCCATCTGCTTGCCGGCCACGCGATGCGTGCCGAGCGAAGTGACGAGCGCGATGATGCCCTTGACCGCAAGATTGGTGACGAGGATGAGCAGGGAGAGCGCGAACACGTCGTCGAACTTCGCCAGATGCTGCAGGGCGGAGATCTGCGTGGTCATCACCATGGTCCGTGCGCCGGTGAGGAACACGACCGCGGAGATCGTGACCATGGCGTTGACGAAGTAGTAGGCGAAGACCTGCAGGATCGTCGGCCAGGCGTTGGGCGTGATGACGCGGATCACCGTCTTGATCCACGTGTCGCCCATCAGCTTGCCGGTCACTTCCCAGGACACGTTCATCTTGGACAGCGAATCCTTCATCATCTGGTACGGCGTGGCGAAATAGTGCACGATATTGCACACGATGATGATGGCGAACGTGTTCTGCAGGCTCGTGCCGGTGAAGGCGAACAGGAACGCGATGCCAAGCACCATGCCGGGCAGCGTGTTGATCACGCTGGACAGCGAGTCGATGAAGCGGCGCGCCCAGACGGGCAGCTTGCTGCGTGCGGTGACCAGCGCCGCGGCGTAGGCGACGAGGCATCCGAACAGCGCCGTCATGGAGGCGACGAACAGCGAATTGGTGAACACGTTCATCAGTTCGGGCGTGGCGAACAGCGTCGTCATGTGCTCCAGCGTGAAATTCGGCTTGAACGGCCACATTTCGACGAACGGGATGAAAATGATCACCACGAACAGCGACAGCACGGAAATCAGGATCGCCGCGGATCCGGCCGCAAGCACGCCGTCGCGTACATGATTCTTCGGCAGATCGATGCGCGCGATATTCTTGTATCGGATCGAAAAGCGGTCAAGGAACGTGAACAGCGCGATGCTCAAAATGGACGGCAGCAGCATCACGATGGCGATGACCGCGCCCTTGTTGAAATCAGGGATGCTGCCAAGCATCTGGTTGTACAAAGTCATGGCGATCACGTCATACTGGCCGCCGACCGAAGTCGGAATGCCGTAATCGGTGAAGCTCAGGAAGAACGACTGCACGAATGCGATGCACAAAGTGCCCGCCATCGGCCGCACAATGGTGTTCAGGAATGTGATGTGCGGCTTGTCGCCCATCACCCGTGACACGATCATGAATCGCTTGTCGATGAATTGGAAGCTGTTGTTGATCAGCAGGAACGCCGTCGGCAATGTGTAGATCACATAGCCGATGAGCAGGCCGTTGAATCCGTAGATATAGACAATGGCATGGCCGCCGAACAGCTTTGTGATCAGCCCCTGCTTGCCCAGCGAATAGATGATGGCGAAACCGTAGGTGATGGTCGGCAGCAGCATCGGCAGCTGTGTGAGCAGCGTGATCGTTTTCTTCGCCCAATGCGGCAGATTCGTGCAGTTGGCGCTGTAGGAAAGCCAGAACGCGAAGATCACGGACACCGCGGCCGCGCAGGCGGAGACCTTGATGCTGTTGACCAGGCTTTCAAGGAATCCTGATTCCGACAATACCGACATGTAATTCGATGCGGTCAGGGCGCCGTCGCCTGTCTGCAGCGAGGTGATGACGACCAGGATCAGCGGCAGGATCAGGAAGACGCAGAACAGCAGGCCCACGACGATGAACAGCGTCCACAGTTCGCGCTGATGCGGCCTTTGGCGGCGTTCATGATTGATGATTTCCGGCGCGATGTTCGGCAGCATCTTGCGCGCCTGTATTGATTCGAACGTCATGTCAGGCCTCCTGCCTGATGGCGGTGCCGTCGGCCGCGGCGTCGTTGTTGAAGAGGGAATAGATGTTGCTGCGCTTGACCTCAAGCTGGTTGAGGATGAAGGTGCGCACGAATTCATCGGCCGGATGATCGATGATGTTGTCCGGCGTGTCATATTGCGCGATGCGTCCCTTGTTGAGGATCAGCACGCGGTCGCTCATCGTGCAGGCCTCTTCGGGGTCGTGCGTGACCATGACGGTGGTCAGATTATATTGGTCGACGATCTGCTTGATCTTCGTTTTGATGGATTCCTTGATGACGCCGTCAAGCGCGGAAAGCGGCTCGTCGAGCAGCAGCAGGCGCGGCTTCATCACAAGTGTGCGGGCCAGCGCGACGCGCTGCTTCTGACCGCCGGAAAGCTGGTCGAGCGACTTGTCGAGATGCTGCCGCAGGTCGAGCAGCGAGATCATGTCGTCGATCTCCTCCTTGGAGGAGATGCCGGGATGGTTGCGCAGGCCGTAGGTGATGTTTTCGTATGCGGAAAGATTCGGGAACAGCGCGTAATCCTGGAAGACGATGTTGAAGCCGCGCTTTTCCATCGGCACGTGCGTCAGATCGTCGCCGTCGAAGATGATCTGGCCGCTGGTGGCGTCGGTGATGCCGAGGATGATGTTGAGCAGCGTGGTCTTGCCGCCGCCGGACGGGCCGAGAATCGACATGATCCGGCCCTTTTCCAAGGTCAGGCTGATGTCGCCGAGCACTTGCGCGCCGCCGAAGGATTTGCTGATGTTCTTCAATTCAAGCATGTTGCGCCTTCCGGTCCGTGGCCCGTATGCAGCTGCTGGTGGTCTATGTTCGCCGCCCGCCAGCAGCGCTTGTCGCCAGTGTCGGCGTCTGCTGCGTGGTTGCGATGCCTGTCGGCCGCCGTACGGGTGAAAGTCTCTTCGTCTTACTACGCGGTTCGCCGCGCCTCACGTTTCAATCTTCATGCCGTCGGAAGGCCTGATTGCCTGTTTTTATGGAAAGCTCGCTAAAAGAATGGTTAATTCCAAGTAAAACTACACGTGCACCGCGTAGTTTTGTAGTTTCGTGACTGTGGCTGTCGATTCTTTGATGTCCGCCCCTTGGCGCTTACCCTTTGATGCCGGTCCCTTTGACGCCGGTCCCTTTGACGCCTGTCTTTTTGACGCCTACCATTCCTGCGTCCCCTCTTCCCTGACGCTTTTGACCGCAGTCAACGGCGTGTTGCGGTCAAATGTGTCAGCGCGCAATTGGTGGCCTCCATTCCTCTGACACTTTTGGTCGCTGATTCCGGCGTGTTGCGACCAAATATGTCAGCGTGCAATCTGTGTCCTTTTCTTACTTGACGCTTTTGATCGGGACACGCCGTCCTGTGCGGTCAAAAGTGTCAAGAGGATGGGCCGGCGGTATCTGGACGTTTCTTTCTTTGACGCTTTTGATCGGGACACGCCGTCCTGTGCGGTCAAAACTGTCAGTAGGGCGGGCTTGTATCCCAGCAGGACGGGCCTGCAATATTTGTGGCGTCTTCGTTCTTGACGCTTTTGACCGCAACCAACGGCGTGTTGCGGTCAAAAGCGTCAAAGGGCGGGGCGGCAGACGGAAACATACAAGGATTCCGCCTGACATCTTGCCCAAAGGAGGCCGCGCGACGACTATTCGCTGAACTCGCGATCCTGAATGACGCGTCCGGAACGGTCGAGACGGGCGGAGAAACGGGGATAATCACTTAAAATGACGCCCATATATAAAATGTCGACGACCGCGGTGTGGGCCACCCGCGAAAAAATCGCATTGCCGTAGATCGTATGCTCGCTGCGGCCTGTGATGAGGCAAACATCCGACCAATTGGCAAGCGCGGTGCCGGTCGCATTGGTGATGCCGATGGTCTGCGCGCCCGCCGATTTCGCCAATCGTATCGCCTTGACCGTGTCCGCGGAATTGCCGGAATACGAAAAAGCGATGGCGACGCCGTCCTGCGGCATGTGCGCGGCCCCGATCTGCTGCATATACGCATCCATGTTCAGTCGGCAGGGCAATCCCAGATAGCTGAGTTTCGTATATAGATCGAAAGCCGGCGAAAGTGAATTTTCGACACCGTAAATATCGATCAGCGACGCGCCCGTCAACATCGCCACCGCGCGGCGGATATCCTTCGAACGCAGCGAATGCTGAAGCTCATCCAATAATGTTTTCGCCCCATGAATGGCCTTCGCGGGGATCTCGTCGGCGTCATCCCAAGGATTCAGGTCGAATCCTTCCAAAGGGTCAAACGAATTCGCCCGCTCCTCCTGCGGGTGTTTCAGGACGAATCGCAATTCGCGGTATCCGGAGAAACCAAGCTTGCGTGCGAAACGGATGACGGTGGGCTCGCTGACCTGCGCCGCCTGCGCAAGCTGGGCGATCGTCAGCGCGGCCGCATCCGCAGTGTGGTCGCGAATATAGCGCGCCACCGACTGCTCGGCCGGCCGCAGCGTGGAATACACCTGCTCGATGCGTGCGCGAACGCCCAATGACGATTGCATAAGTGCCTCCCACGTTTGCATGTGATGTCGTCGAAGTCGAATATGTCGCAGCGCTTTCGGCGGCTCCGGTATTCGCTGTTTCCTGCGGCAATCACATATGATTATTCGGACGGAACATCATGCGGAAATCACCGAATAGGTGGCGTCGTCGCGCAGGGCGATCTTGCCGTCGATTTCCAAAGTGCTGAGCAGTTGTGCGGCCTGATCGCGATTCAGTCCGATCGCATTCATCACGTTTTCGCGCGTGATCGCCTCCCCACGCTGCGTCAACGCGTGCAATGTGACCTGCTCAAGAGGCTCGATGATCACGCCAAGCAATTCGTTCAACTGTTGCTGCGTCATGGTGTCGTCAATCTGCATCTTGTTCAACGCGACGCTACGCAACGGTGCGCAGGAAAGCACGCGCGCATTGGACAGCAAGGAAGACGCGTCCGCGGCGTTGTACGAGCGGATCTGCGGGAACATATACCGGATGGCCTTGCGGCGAGGGGCCTGCCCGTCATCTGTTTCGGCATTGAGAACATCATTGGAATCATGCCGGCGATCGTGCAAATCGTCATCGCCGTCGACCGGCGCGGTGCGTGGCAGCACGACGGCGACGGAGGACGGGCCGACGCGCAGCTGCGGGCTGTCGGGCGCCTTCTCATAACAATCCATGATGCATTGGATGCCGATGCCGTAATTCTTGCACAGACGCAGCGCGCTGAACAGATCGGCCATCCGGGGATTGCGCGGCTGCGAAACGCCATTGAGCAGATCATTGACCTCCAAGCCCTGCACAAGGCCGCCCAGTGACACGATTTCAACGCGATCGGTGAACACGTTCACCAACGTCGGGCCGGAAAACTCGTAACTGCGATGCAGTACGGCATTGACCAGCGACTGTTCCAACGCCTTCGACGGCCAATCGGGGTCCGGACAATGTTCTCTCAGAAAACGCATCGTGTCGTTCAGCTGCACCACCACCGAATCGGTGCATGTGAAATGCTGCACGATATTGCGCTTCGACGTGGAATCGAAAACCGCGCATTTGATCGTGAACGGGCATTGGTCGGACATCAGCAGCGCAAGATTCGTGAAGGCCGTGGCGGACTCGGATTCGCCGATGGACAAGTGCATGTTGCGCATCATTTTGCCGGACCATGGTATGTTGGCCGTCGCGCAGGCCGCGGTAAGAGCTTTGAACGTCAACTGCTGCGTGGCGCTGATGCGTTGTTCGAACGGTGCGGTGCCGTTGTATCTCGCCGTGTACGCGGAATCGACGTTTGCGCCGGTGCCTGCCGCTGCGCTCGAACCGGCGCCTGAACCGGCGTTCACGTCGGCACCGACGAATTGGTCGGCGAAATTGTCATGTCCGCTGGTGTCCTGAATGCTGCCCATAGTTCGATAGTAACTTTTCCGCGCTACTTATGACGATCCGCGCACACATCGATGATGTGCGGAATTCCACGCATCATCGATCGCCGTTTGCCGGTGGCTCTTCCAATATCGTTACAGAGACCGATATGAATGAGTGCGCGTGATTTTGCCGGATCAGGAATCGCAATGATCCGTGCCCGTCAGCGGTCGGAAGGCGGGCATGGACCATTCGCGTGCGGCGCCCCCGACTGGACTCGAACCAGCAACCTGCGGATTAGAAGGCCGATGCTCTATCCTTTGAGCTACGAGGGCAAGCAAGCAAACATCATACATCATTGCTCCCATGGCGTGTCAATATGGCGATTCCTGTGCGGCTCTCCGTAAAGTATGTGGCCATGGATATGGGTGAATGCACCGCGGCCGATGACGACGCGGTCGCGCTGCATGGCGGCGGAAGAGGCGAAGGAATCATCGCCATCGAACATCTGACCAAGGATTACGGTCGGGGAAGAGGCGTGTTCGGCATCGATCTCGACGTGTACGAGGGGGAGACCGTAGGTTTTCTCGGCGCAAACGGCGCGGGAAAGACGGTGACGATGCGTTCGCTGATGGGTTTCATCAGACCGGACCGGGGTTCTGTGCGCATATTCGGCAGGCAATGCTTCCGCGAACGTGCCGCCATCCAGCATGACCTGGGCTACCTGCCGGGCGAGGTGGCATGCCCCGAACGCATGACGGGGCGGGAGTTCATCACGTTCATGGCCCGGATGCGCGGCAACGTCGGCATGAAGCGCGCCGACGAGCTGATCGAACGGTTCGATCTTGACCCGACCATCCGTATCGGCCGCATGTCCAAGGGAACGAAGCGGAAAGTGGCGCTGGTGTGCGCGTTCATGGGAAAACCGCGCGTGCTGCTGCTTGACGAGCCGACCAGCGGCCTGGATCCGCTGATGCAGGAACGGTTCGTGGAACTGCTGGCCGAGGAGCGTCGGCGTGGCGCCACGATTCTGCTGTCCTCCCACATGTTCCCCGAAGTGGAACGCTCCTGCGACCGTGTGGCGTTCATTCGCGCCGGACATGTCGGGCGCGTGGCGTCGATGGCCGAGCTGCGCGCATCACGGCGGCGCCCAAGCCATATGGCCGGCCGTGGCGATGGCTGTATCCGCCGTCGCGATCACGGGCGCGTCCATGGCGGTGTTCTCACGCCGTGATCTGGCGCTGTGAGCCTCGAGGCACGGCATATTATCCGCGCAACGCCACACGAACCGCGCCGGCGATATGCGCAGGAGTCAGACCGTACCGTTCGAGCAGATCCCCGGTGGGAACCCTGTCGGTGAACTCCTTGCCGGCGCCGAAGCATACAGTCCGCATATGATGCCCGGATTCGCCGTCATGATTGGCGTAATACACGGCGACCTTCGCGCCCCATCCGCCTTCGAGCTGCCCGTCCTCCACGGTGACGGCCAGCCGATGGCCGGCGCGCAGCCTTTCCAGCGTCGCAGTGTCCAACGACGAAAACTGGTGCGGGTCGACGACCGTCGCCGTGATGGACGGCCCGCCGCACTCCGACGTTCCGGACAGCATGTCGGCGGCCTCATACGCCAAAGGCAGCATGTTGCCCAAGCCGAAAATCACCACGTCGGAGCCCTCTCGCACCACGTCATAGCGCAGCCAGGGGCATGAGCCGTCTCCTTCGCATCCGGAAGAGACACGGGCCGCATCAGTCGCCGCCGCGGTACGCCCCGCCGTCGCCTCCCGCTCCTGCCGTTCGGCGTCCGCGCGGCGCTCTCCGGCAAGGATGCGCTCGCCGGGCACCTGAATGACGACGGGCCGGCAATTCGACGGCCCGGTCGACCAGGCCAGCATGTCGCGGAACATGCGCTCGCTGGTCGGTGCAAGGCAGGTCAGGCCGGGAATGTTTGAAAACAGAGGAATATCGAACGCGCCTGAATGCGTGTTGTCCGTGTTGGAAATGCCCGCGCCAAACGACAGCAGCGTCACCGGATTCGCGTTCAGCGACAGTTCCTGTTGCAATTGGTCGAACGTGCGCTGGAAGAACGTCGACGACGTGGCGACGACTGGTCTCCCGCCCGCTTTGGCGATGCCGGAGGCGAACGCGACGGCATGCTCCTCGGCGATGCCCACATCGATGTAATGCGAGCCGGCGCGGCTGCGGAATTCCCGTGTGATGCCGTTCGATCCGGGGGTTGCGGGGGAGATGACCACCAGTCCGGGCTCGTGCGCGAACCGGGCTTCCAGATCGCGCATGGCAAGCTGCCCGTAATGTTTGCGCGCTCCCAGCGGACGGCCTTGCGCGCTGTCGGCGTCGATCCAATGATTGGCTTCGCAGCGTCCTTCGTCGGCGGCGTCACCCGGCCCGAGTCCGAGGCCCTTGGTGGTGTGGATATGCACGACGACGGGATGGTCGATATCCTTGACCTGTTCGAATGCCGCCACCAGTTCGGCCACGTCGTTGCCGCGCTCCACATAGCGGTAGTCCAGTCCGAATGCCTGGAACAGATTGGGCTGCGCAGTGCCGTTGGATGCGCGCAGTCTGGCGAGCGTGCCGTACATGCCGCCGAAATCCTCGGCGATTGACATTTCATTGTCGTTGACGATGATGATGAGATTGCCGCCCTGCTGCGCGGCGTTGTTCAATCCTTCGAAGGCGATCGCGGAGCTGAGCGCGCCGTCGCCGATGACGGCGATCACATTGCCGATGGCGCCGTCGCTTTGCTGCGAATTTTGCTGATGATCACAGGTTGCAGCGGCTTTCGCTGGATTATGCGATTCCGTTGGATTCTGCGTTTTCGTAAGGTCGCGTGCCTTCGCAAGGCCGCAGGCCAGCGAAATGGAAGTGCCGGTATGCCCCAGCACGAACTGGTCGTGCTCGCTTTCCCACGGATTCGTAAAACCGGTCACCGAATCATGCGATGCGGGATCGAGATACGCTTCGGCGCGGCCTGTCAGCATCTTGTGCACGTAGCTTTGATGCGACACGTCGAATACGATGCGGTCGACGGGGGAGTCGAACACGCGATGCAAGGCGACGGTCGCCTCCACGAATCCCAGATTCGAGCCGATATGCCCGCCATGTGCGTGGCCGTAGGCGATCAGCGTGCTTCGAATCTCCGCACATAGGCGTGGAAGGTCCTCCCGAGGCAACGCATGCACGTCCGCCGGGCCTGTAATGGTGTGCAGAATGCCGGCGGTCATACTTTTGCCTCCCCTGGAATCAAGTGCGGAACTCTCTCAAAAGCGACATAATAGCCTCATCCGTCCCGCCAGGCCCGACTTCACCCACATACCCGCAACATCTCCCCATCCCGTAGATATGGTGGCACAATGGTGAGGAGATCCGCGTAAACGGCAATGCCGCGCATTGCCACGAATAGCGCCGCGAATGAAAGGAACGCCAATGAAGGCCGTATATGCTGCAGGAATCGATTATGACGACCCGCTGTCCGTATTGGAAGTGGGCGAGCTCGACGAGCCCCAGCCGCAACCGATGTGGTCCACGTTGTCGGTCAAGGCGGTCACCGTCAACCATCATGATATTTGGAGCCTGCAAGGCGTGGGACTCTCGGCCTCGCAGACGCCGATGATCCTCGGCACCGACGCGGCCGGCATTCTTGAGAACGACGTTCCGGGCCGCAAAGACGTGCACGCCGGCGACGAAGTCGTGCCATACACGTTCATCGGCACCGACGGCCACGGCGTCATGCCTGCCGAACGCCGCAGCATCCTGTCCGAACGCTACGCCGGCACCATGGCCGAGAAAACCATGGTCCCCTCGGCCAACATCTTCCGCAAGCCCGCCAATCTGACCATGGAGGAGGCCGCGGCCCTCGGCACCAGCTGGCTGACCGCCTATTCGATGCTGTTCACCTCAGCCGGCGTCAAGCCCGGCGATACCGTACTCATCCAAGGCGCCGGCGGCGGCGTCGCCACTGCGGCCATCCAGCTCGCCCACGCCGCAGGCCTGGAAGTCTTCGTCACCTCACGCAGCGAAGCCAAGCGCGGGAAGGCCGTCGCGCTCGGCGCGGACGCCGCATTCGAAAGCGGCGCGCGCCTGCCGCATAAAGTCGACGCCGTCATCGAATCCGTCGGCGCCGCCACCTGGAGCCACTCCGTCAAATCCGTACGCCCCGGCGGCACCATCGTCACCTGCGGCGCCACCACCGGCGACCAGCCGGGCGCGGAATTGACGCGCATCTTCTTCCAGGACATCCGCGTGCAAGGCAACACCATGGGCGGCCGCGACGATTTCGGCAGACTGCTGCGCTTCGTCGAACACGCCGACCTGCATCCGATCATCGACGGGACATACGGCATCGATGATGCGCCGGCAGCCTTCAAACGCGTCATCGACGGCGATGTCTTCGGCAAAGTCGTCCTCACCATGTGATTGCCGATGATTCCTGATGGTCGCGTAATCATTGCAAAATACGGCGGCGACGGATCACGGCGGTCGCCGCCGGCGAGATATGCGACGCCGCGACCGCGCCGCTGCCTTACGTCGCCCGGCAATCGCCTTTCAATGGACAACGCCTAGGCGTACAGTAAAAGCATTCTCAATAAGGTGGAGGTTATTGATATGACAGACAGCAAGCCCGAAGTCGCCGTGATCATGGGATCGGCCAGCGATTGGGAGACGATGAGGCACGCCTGCGAAACGCTCGACCGCTTCAGCGTGCCGTATATCAAGCAGGTCATCTCCGCGCATCGCACCCCGGAACTCATGGGCGAATTCGCGCATGAAGCCCGCGCCAACGGCCTGAAGGTCATCATCGCCGGCGCCGGCGGAGCCGCCCACCTTCCGGGCATGGTCGCCGCCCAGACCACGCTGCCGGTCATCGGCGTGCCGGTGCGGTCGCATGCGTTGTCCGGCTGGGATTCGCTGCTGTCCATCGTGCAGATGCCGGGCGGCATCCCGGTGGCCACCACCGCCGTGGGCAATTCCGGTGCGACGAACGCGGGTCTGCTCGCCGTCAGCATCCTGAGCACCACGGACGCCCGACTGGCCGAAGAACTGCAGGCATACCGCGACGAACTGAAGGAAAAGGTGGCTGAATCCAATGCCCAGCTTGTCTGAGGAAACCAAGGGCGTGGTCAAGCGCCTGATGCCCGGCTCCACCATCGGCATCGTCGGCGGCGGCCAGCTCGGCCGCATGATGGCGTTGAGCGCGAAATACATGGGATTCCGCGTGGGCGTGCTCGACCCGACGCCGGACTGTCCGACCGCGCAGGTCGGCGATTTCCAGATCGTCGCCGACTACGCCGATAAGAACGCCATCCGCGAGCTCGCCGAACGCAGCGACGTGCTGACATACGAATTCGAAAACGTCGACGCCGACGCGTTGGATGAGGTGCGCGGCGAAACGGCCGTGCCGCAGGGCACCGAACTGCTGCGCGTCACGCAGAACCGCATCGCGGAGAAGACCTTCATCAACGAGCACGGCATCGAAACCGCGCCATGGCGCGCTGTGAACGATAACGCCCAGCTTCGCGCGGCATTGGAGGAGATCGGTTATCCGGCCGTGCTGAAAACCTGCGAAGGCGGCTACGACGGCCATGGCCAGATCGTGCTCGGATCCGAAGACGATCTGCCCCGCGTGTGGCCGGACGATGATTTCCCGCCGGCCATCCTCGAAGGCTTCGTCGATTTCGATTTCGAAGCGTCCATCCTGGTCTCCGGCGACGGTGAACATTACGTGACCTTCCCGATCGTACGCAACGTGCACAAGAACAACATCCTGCATCTGACGATCGCGCCGGCCGAAGTGTCGTCCGAAGTGGCGGCCAAAGCCCATGAACTGGCCAAGACGCTGGCCGCCGGCTTCAAGCTAGCCGGCACGTTGGCGATCGAACTGTTCGTCACGGCCGACGGCCGCGTGCTGGTCAACGAGCTGGCCCCGCGTCCGCATAATTCCGGCCATTACACGATCGAAGCCTGCTCGATCGACCAGTTCGACGCCCACATCCGCGGCATCGCAGGCTGGCCGATCGCCCAGCCGGAACTGCTGAAGCCCGCCGTCATGGTCAACGTGCTGGGCCAGCATGTTCAGCCGGTACGGGGGGCGCTTGGCGAACATCCCGAATGGAACGTGCACGATTACGGCAAAGCCCAGGCGAAGCACAACCGCAAGATGGGGCACGTCACCGTGCTGACGGACGACACGGCCGCAACCGTGGACGCAATCGAGGCTTCCGGCTGCTGGGACGACCTCAAGGAGGCCTGATCCGGGCATGGGGGAGCGCATTGTGCGTCAGACCAGGCAGAAGGATGCGATCCGTGAGGCCCTGCGCGGCAGTGACGAATTCATTTCCGCGCAGGACCTGCATCGCAGGCTTGAGGATTCCGGCATACACATCGGCCTTGCCACGGTGTACCGCCAGCTGAACGCGCTGGCCGATTCCGGCCGCGCCGATACCGTCCGTCTGGACGGCCAGCAGCTGTTCCGCCTGTGCGGCGACGACGGGCATCACCATCATATGGTGTGCACGTCGTGCGGCAAAACCGTGGAAATCGATCCGCCCAGTGAAATCTGGGTAAGGAAGATCGCGGAATCCCACGGTTTCACCGTCGAATCGCATACAGTGGAAATTTTCGGCCTTTGCCCCGAATGCCAGGCCCAATCCTAATCGCAAGGCCGTCTGCAAAGCGTCTTGCAAGGCTGTCGCGTTCGCTTGCGAAGCCGGTCCGCAAGGGCATCCGCGAGGCCGTCCCGCAAACGCCGCCTTGCACAATCATCCGCACAACCAATGCAAGGCCGTCTCGAAACATCAGCCGCAATGATCATCCGATAACTTTCAGGGATATTTCAGGGACGGTTCCGGATATCGTCAGGGACTGTTCCGCGAACTGTCGCAATAAGCTGAAAAATATGGGGCAATCGTAAAATTTGCACGTGATATTGCGGTTGCCGCAGAAAACAGGTAACAATGGAACGCGGCGCGATTATGCGATGCAAATTTGCGACGACGACTATGAATGGTGATGCGTGTAATGACTAATCCTGCAGCGAACGACCAGATCGAGGAACTCGATATTCCTCTTGCCGACAGGTCTGCTTCGGCGGCGCGGAGGCGCAAGCCCTTCCCCGGCTGGCTGTACGCGGTGCTGTTTTTCGTATTCGATTTCTGTGCGGTGGCGATACTGCAATGGGGCGTCACCCTGCAGAGCACGCGCGTGGAATTGTCGAGCCCGTTGAATGGTCTCGGCGATCTTCTGGCGAAAATGTTCACGAATGCGAATTTCGTATTTCTGTTGAATATGCTGCTGATCGGCATCGTCTATACGATTCTGCTGATGCTGTTCAACCGTTTCTGGATCGCGACGCCGATATTGCTGATAATAGCGATAGTCATCGCAGTGATCGAGCATATGAAAATCGAAATTCGATATGAGGCGATTCTGCCGTCGGATTTGAATTTTCTCGGGTCGAATACCGGCGATCTGATGAGCTTCCTGCCGCCGGGCGCGCAATGGATCATTCTCGGCGCGGTCGCAGTGGGCGCGGCCTTCATCGCTTTGTTCGTATTCTTGAATCATATCGACGCCCGTCATGGCCGCCTGTTCTGCGGCGACATCCGGGTGAACATCATCAGCCGGCTGCTGCTGATCCTACTGCCGGGCCTGTTCTTCACCGTGTACGCGATGCAGGTGTCGACGGTGGATTCCTGGGCGAACCGTTTCTCGCGGGCCATGGGCGACATCCCATCCATGTGGGATTCCGTATATGACGCGCAGCGCAACGGTCCGGTCGTCGCTTTCGTGCGTCAGCTGAATCCGAAGGTCATGGATGACATCGACGACTACAGCGAGGAGACGATGGAGGAAGTCGCCGCCCGCTATGAAGAGGCGGCCGACGAAATCAACGAGACCCGCACCGAGAACATGACCGACAGCACGGTGATCTACGTGCTGTCCGAATCCTTCTCCGACCCTTCGCGCGTGCCCGGCTTGGAATTGAACAAGGATGCCATGCCGAATATTCGCGAGATCAAAGAGAACACCACATCGGGCCTGATGCTGTCGTCCGGCTATGGCGGCGGCACCGCAAACCTGGAATATATGGGATTGACGGGCCTGAGCATGGCGAATTTCAATCCGTCGCTGACCAGCCCCTACCAGCAGCTGGTGCCGACGGAGCATTGGACGCCGACCATCAACCAGATGTGGGGCGGCGCGCAGTATTCGATCGGCCTGCATCCGTACGAGCCTTCCATGTATTCGCGTGCGACGAACTACAAGAAGTTCGGCTTCTCGCATTTCTATACGTTGGAAGGCGAAGACGTCATCTCGCATCAAGACAGGATCGATTCTTCGCCGTACGTTTCCGATGAGGCGACCTATAAGAGCACGCTGGAACAGGTTCAGGCCACCGATGACAACCAGTTCCTGCAGGTCATCACGATGCAGAACCATATGCCGTACCACGATTGGTACAGCGATAACGACTTCAAGGCGACCTCGACGGACGCCGGAACGCCGTTGGGCGAGGACGAGACCGAATCCATCGAGACCTTCGCAAAAGGCGCGTCTCTGACCGATCAGGCCACGCAGGAATTCCTGGATGAGCTCGACAAGTTGGACAAGCCGGTGACGGTCGTGTTCTACGGCGACCATCTGCCGGGCATCTATTCCACTGCGGGCGAGGACGACAATAATTCATTGGCGTTGCATCTGACCGACTATTTCATCTGGTCGAACAAGGCCTCCGAATCCGCCGGCAACAAGATCGACAACAGCGAATACTCGTCGCCGAATTTCTTCGTGGCGCAGGCCGCCGAGCATATGGACGCGAAGGTGTCGCCGTATCTGGCGTTCCTGACGAAGATGCACGAGAAGATCGCCGCGATGGAACCGCCAGTCGTCAACAACATCCAAGGCTGGGACCGCATTCCGGAAGGTCAGAACATCTACTTGGACGCCGACGGCGATCCGATCGCCGAAAGCGATTTCGACAAGGAAACCCAGCGGCTGATGGCGGATTACAAGCTGATCCAATACGACATCACCACCGGAGAGGGGTATCTGAAGGACACCGATTTCATGGATCTGCCGTGATGGCGTGAAGCTGCGGCGGTGCGCCGGTGTGACACGGCGATGCGGCGATGCCGTAATGCCGCGATGCTGTGACGACGTGACATCGTGCCGCCGCTGATTGCGCCTTTCATTATGGGCTGCCCGCGCCTGCGGGCGGCCCATTTTCGTCGGCGCTGTGCTTTTGCCGCCATCGTCGGTATGGATCTTCGATGTTGTCGTCATCAATTTTGGGATGCCCTATTCCGGTCCCAATCTTCGCCTCATTGTTGCGATGTCGGCAGGTTGTCGCCGGCATATTGACTTTCCGACATAATATGTAAAGAACCGGTGATTATGCGATAGTCTGTTGCCTGTCGAAAGAAGGTGCGTATGGGTACGAAGAAGTATTTTGCCGGCGCTTGCGTGGTCGTCACCGGCGCCGGTTCGGGCATCGGGCGTCTGATGGCGCTGCGAATCGTCGAAATGGGCGGCCATGTGGCGATCTGGGATATCAATACGCAGGCTGCGCAGACCACGGCGGATATGGCTTGTGCCATCGCCGAAAACAATGACGGCAATGGAAGCGCCGCAACGCCGGCCGCGGTCGCCTTCACCGTTGACGTCACCGACAGCAAGCTGGTGCGCCAGGCCGCCGCCGATACGATTGCGGCCTTGGGCAAGGTGAACGTGCTGATCAACAACGCCGGCATCGTGTCGGGCGCTCCGTTCGAGGAATTGGCGGAACGGCAGATTCGCAGGACGTTCGAAGTGAACACGCTGAGCCTGTTCTGGACGACGAAGGCTTTCCTGCCGGAATTGAAGCGGCATCGTCGCGCGGCGATCGTCACCGTCGCTTCGGCCGCAGGCATTGTGGCCGTGGCGAGGCAGACCGATTATGCGGCCAGCAAGTTCGCGGCGGTCGGCTTCACGAATTCGCTGCGCAGCGAATTGAAGAAGAGCGGCTCCAACATCAAGACGCTGACGGTCTGCCCGTATTACATCGATACCGGCATGTTCGAAGGCGTGACCACGAAATTCCCGTTGCTGCTTCCGATTTTGAAGGAGGAGGATGTGGCCGATAAGATCGTGGACGCCGTCGCCAAGGGGCGTGAACGCCTGATCATGCCGCCGTTCGCCGCGGTCTCCGGATTGGTCGCGGCGCTTCCCCCGAAGATCGCCGATCCGATTTACGGATTCTTCGGCCTGAACGAAGGCATGGACGGCTTTACGGGGCGAAAGGGCTGAACGATGACGCTTCCGGTATTCGACCAGCTTCGCAGCACGTACATGTCGGGCCGTACGAAGCCGCTCAAATGGCGGCGCGCCCAATTGGACGCGCTGACGCGCCTGCTGCGCGAAAACAAGGATGAGATCACGGCCGCGGTCAAGGCGGATTTCGGCAAGCCCGCCGCTGAAACCGTGCTGATGGAAATCGATCTGGTGTTGGGGGAGTCCCGCTTCGTGCGCAATCGCATGGCGATGTGGGCGTCGCGCCACCATAAGCCGATCCATTGGCTGTTGCAGCCTGCCCGCGGATGGACGCTCGCCGAGCCAAAAGGCGTCGTGCTGATCGTTTCGCCCTGGAATTATCCGGTTTTGCTGTCGTTCGAGCCGATGGCGGACGCGATTGCGGCCGGCAACGCGGTATGTTTGAAACCGTCGGAATTGTCGCCGAATATTTCGCGTCTGATTACCCGTTTGGTGGCGCAGTATCTGGATGCTGACGCGTTCGCCGTCGTCGAAGGCGGGCCGGAGGATACGACGGAATTATTGAGGCAGCCTTTCGACCATATTTTCTACACGGGCGGCGGCCGCGTCGGCAGCATCGTGATGAGGACGGCGGCGGAGAATCTGACGCCGGTGACGTTGGAATTGGGCGGCAAATCGCCGTGTTTCGTTGATGATACGGTGAATTTGGCGACTGCGGCACGCCGCATTGCATGGGGCAAGTTCACGAATGCCGGCCAGACGTGTGTGGCGCCCGACTATGTGCTGGCGACGCCGGATGTGGCGCAGGCGTTGGCCGATCGCATCGCCGTCGCGATCCGTGAATTCTACGGCGTCGATCCGCAGGCGTCAGACGGTTTTGCGCGCATCGTCAACGAGCGGCATTTCGATAGGCTTTCCCGCCTGCTGCCGACGGATGAGGATTCTTCGGCCGGCAGCATCGTGTGCGGAGGTCGGACGGACCGTGCCGACAGGTATATTGCGCCGACGGTGCTGTTCGGCACTTCGCCTGACGCTCCGGTGATGCAGGAGGAGATCTTCGGCCCGATTCTGCCGATTCTTGTAGTTAATGACGCCGATGCGGCCATTGATTTCATCAATGAGCGCAGCCGCCCGCTGGCCTTGTACGTGTTCTCGCGGAACATGAAGGTGCGCAGGCGTTTCGAACGCGATACGAATTCGGGCGCGCTCGGCTATCAGATTCCGCTGGGACACTTGATCTCCAGCCGACTGCCGTTCGGCGGCTCCGGCTCGTCCGGCCTGGGCGCCTATCACGGCAAATACGGATTCCTGACGTTCAGCCACGTCAAAACCGTGCTGTGCAAGCCGCAGTTCCCGGACACGCTGCAGCTGGTGTATCCGCCGTTCAACGAATTGAAGGACGGCATCATCAAGCTGGTGAATCTGCTGAGCTGATTGGTTGGAGGCATATCGTCCGGCAAATCAGCGCACATAGCAGCATATAGCAATTGAGGGGATCCGATTGAAATCGAATCCCCTCAACGGATTTATTGCATGTCCCTGTGCATCAGGCGTTCAGAGCCTTGGAGCCGATGTCGTGACGGTAGAACATGCCGGTGGTGTCCAGCTTGTCGATGATCGCGTACACCTTGTCCTGTGCGGCCTTGATGTCGGCGGCGGTGGTCTCCACCAGCAGCACGCGGCCGGAATCGGCCACGAGCTTGCCTTCATCGTCCTTGGCGACGCCGGCATAGTAGACGTGGGAATCCTCATCCACATCGATCTGCGGGATCACGGCGCCCTTGATCACATCGTTCGGGTAGCCGTCGGAAGCCAGCACGACGCCCAGCGTCGCATTGTCGTCGTCCCACGTGAATTCCGGCGTTTCATTGTTCAGGATCGCGTTGACGGCCACACCCAGATCGGACGTGAGCTTCGGCAGCACGACTTCGGTTTCCGGGTCTCCGAAGCGGGCGTTGAATTCGATGACCTTCGGGCCGTCGGCGGTGGCGATCAGGCCGGCATACAGAATGCCGGTGAACGGAGTGCCTTCCTCCGCCATCGCTTCCACGGTCGGGCGCACGATGGTCTCGATGGCCGTGTCGATGACGTCCTGGCCGATCTGCGGAACCGGGCTGTAGGCGCCCATGCCGCCGGTGTTCGGGCCCTCGTCATTGTCGTAGGCGCGCTTGTGGTCCTGCGAAATCGGCATCGGCCAGAAATCGGTGCCGTTCACGAAGCTCATCAGCGAGAATTCCTGGCCTTCCAGGAAGTCCTCGACAACGACCTTCGCGCCCGCGGATCCGAAACGATGGTCGACGAAAATGTCTTCCAGAGCGGCCAGAGCGGTTTCCTCATCCATGGCGACGGTGACGCCCTTGCCGGCGGCCAGGCCGTCGGCCTTGATCACGATCGGGGCGCCATGCTCGCGCACATATGCGTTGGCCGTATCCAAATCATCGAACGTGCGATACTGGGCGGTCGGAATACTGTGACGCGCCATCAGCTGCTTGGCGAAATCCTTGGAACCTTCGATCTGCGCCGCGGCCTTGGACGGGCCGAACGCCTTGATGCCGACTTCGGCGAAAGCGTCGACGATGCCTTCGATCAGCGGCACTTCCGGTCCGACGAACACCCAGTCATATCCGTTGTTCTTCACGAAATCGATCAGAGCGGCCTGATTGGAGGAGCTCAGCTGGGTGGTGCGGATGCCGTCAAGCGCCATGCCCGGATTGCCCGGGGCGACGGTGACCTCTTCGACGCTGCCGCCGCGCATCAGCGCATGGGCGATGGCATGCTCACGCGCGCCGGAACCAATGACCAGAACTTTCATGTTGCGTTCCTTTCCTAAGTCTGCCCGTCAGACCAGTTCGACGTCGTCGCCGGTCTTCTTCGCGATCTCACCCAGCACGTATGCCGGCTCGTCGTGCTCGGCCAGAATGCGCATGGCCTCATCGGCCTTGCCGGCGTCAACGGCCAGCACCATGCCGATGCCCATGTTGAAGATGTTGAACATCTCCATATGGTCGACTTCGCCGGCCTTCTCCAGCACGTCGAAGATCGGCAGCACCGGCCAGGAGCCGAGATTGATGCGGGCGGCCAGACCGTCCGGAATCATGCGCGGAATGTTTTCGATGAAGCCGCCGCCGGTGATGTGCGCGACGCCCTTGACCACGCTTGCCTGGAACAGCGGGGCGAGGGTCTTCACATAGATCTTGGTCGGGGTGAGCAGCACGTCACCAAGCTTGGCGCCGCCCAGTTCCTCCAGTTCGGTGTCGACGGTGTAGCCGGCCTGGTCGAACAGGGCCTTGCGTACCAGGGAGAAGCCGTTGGAGTGCACGCCGGTGGAAGGCAGGCCGATCAGCACATCGCCTTCGACGATGCCGGAGCCGTCCACGATCGCGGATTTTTCGGCGACGCCGACGGCGAAACCGGCCAAATCGTATTCATCCTCGTCGTACATGCCCGGCATTTCGGCGGTTTCGCCGCCGATCAGGCCGGCGTCGGACTGCACGCAGCCGTCGGCCACGCCGGAAACGACCTGTTCCAGCAGAGCCGGATCGTTCTTGCCGCACGCGATGTAGTCGAGGAAGAACAGCGGCTGGGCGCCCTGGGCGGCGATGTCGTTGACGCACATGGCCACGCAGTCGATGCCGATCGTGTCATGCTTGCCGGTCATCTTGGCGATGACCAGCTTCGTGCCGACGCCGTCGGTGCCGGAAATCAGCACCGGCTCCTTGTATCCAAGGGAAGACAGATCGAACAGGCCACCGAAGCCGCCGATCCCGCCGACCACACCGGGACGGTTGGTGCGCGCCACATGGGCCTTGATGCGCTTGACGACCTCATAGCCGGCTTCGACACTTACGCCGGCGTTCTCATATGCCTTGGGCATGATGGTCCTTTCCTTCAGGAATGCTCCTGCGTTGTTTCTTGGTTATGCCTATAAGTCTTTACCGGTGCGCTTGTCAGTGTTCGGCTGTCTGGTCGGACACGTTCACCGTGTTGTATTCGTTGCCCACGTACTTGCTCTTGTACAGCGCGAACTCGGGCAGTCGAACGCGATCCTCCGGAGTGAGGGACTTGAGGAAATCCTCTTCGTAATCGTCGAGCGCGGTCGGATAGTCGCCGTTGAAGTAGGCGACGCACAGGCCGCCGTACGGCGCGTCCTCCTGCAGGTTGATGGATTCGACCAGACCGTCCAGCGAAAGGAACGCGAGCGAATCGGCTCCGATGAAGTCGCGGATTTCCTCCACGGACTTCGTCGCGGCGATCAGTTCCTTCGTCGTGGAAATATCGATGCCGTAGAAGCACGGGTACTTCAGCGGAGGCGAGCTGATGCGCATATGCACTTCGGCCGCGCCTGCCTCCTTGAGCAGCTGCACGATGCGGCGGGAGGTGGTGCCGCGCACGATGGAATCATCGATGACGACGACGCGCTTGCCTTTGACGACGCCGCGCACTGCGGAAAGCTTCATGCGCACGCCCTGCTCGCGCAGTTCCTGCGTCGGCTGGATGAACGTGCGTGCCACATACTGGTTCTTGATCAGACCCATTTCGTTCGGCAGACCGGATTCCTCCGCGTAGCCGGATGCGGCGGACAGCGAGGAGTTCGGCACGCCGATCACCATATCGGCTTCCACCGGCGATTCCTGGGCGAGGCGGGCGCCCATGCGCTTGCGTGCGGAATGCACGTTCACGCCGTAGATGTCGGAGTCCGGTCGGGCGAAGTAGATGAATTCCATCGAGCAGATGGCCAGCTGGGTGGAATTCGTGTACTGGATGATCTTGTAGCCTTCGTCGTTGATGACCACGATTTCACCCGGACGGATGTTGCGCACGAGTTCGGCGCCGACCACGTCCAACGCGCAGGTTTCGGAGGCGAGCACGTAGGCGCCGTTCTTCATGCGGCCCAGAGACAGCGGACGGAAGCCGTTCGGGTCGAGCGCGCCGATCATCGCGTCCTGGGTCATCAGCAGATAGGCGAAGCCGCCATGCACGATGTTCAACGCTTCCTTGAGCTTTTCCATGAACGTCGGCTGCATCGAACGGCGGATCAGATGCATCAGCACTTCGGTGTCGGAGTTGGAATGGAAGATCGCGCCGGTGTCTTCGAGCTTGCGGCGCAGCGACGGGCAGTTGGTCAGATTGCCGTTGTGGCACAATGCCATGTCGCCGTCATGGAAGCGGAAGATGAACGGTTGGATGTTGTCGGTGGAGCCGGATCCCGCCGTTGCGTAGCGCACGTGGCCGATGGCCTTGTCGCCTTTAAGTCGTTCGATTTCGCGTTCGTCGCTGAACACCTTGGTCAGCAGGCCCATGCCGCGATGCCCGATTAGACGGCCGTTGTCGTTGGAGACGATGCCGGCGCCTTCCTGACCGCGATGCTGTAGCGCGTGCAGGCCGAAATATGTCAAACGAGCGGCATCAGGATGACCCCAGACGCCGAAAATGCCGCATTCCTCATGGATGTCTTCGAGCTCAGCAGACATGCAAGCAACTCCTTGAAGGACGAAGGGAGTATTACCCGTCCACGATAGCAACGAGTGTCTACAGTGTCGCGCTTCGTCGCGCCGTATTCGTACAATTGTTCGAATACAAACATGGGTGCGTGCAATGGGAGGAGGCGCATATGGCGTATGACGAACGGGCTCGCACGTATATCGCCATAGACCTCAAATCGTTCTATGCCTCCGTCGAATGCGTGGAACGTGGACGGGATCCGCTTGCCACCAATCTGGTCGTCGCCGACCAATCGCGCACGTCGAAAACGATATGCCTTGCCATATCGCCGGCAATGAAGGCATACGGGTTGCCTGGGCGGGCCCGACTGTTCGAAGTGGAACGCGTCATGGCCGACGTCAACGCAAAACGGATCATGCGGGCACCCAGCCGGCGCTTCACGGGGGAATCCGATGACGCGAGCCGACTTGCCGCGCACCCCGAATGGAAGGCGTCG
Source organism: Bifidobacterium sp. LH_449 (assembly GCF_056356755.1). Classification (NCBI taxonomy): domain Bacteria; kingdom Bacillati; phylum Actinomycetota; class Actinomycetes; order Bifidobacteriales; family Bifidobacteriaceae; genus Bifidobacterium; species Bifidobacterium sp. LH_449. The sequence continues at coordinate 93,631 of NZ_JBKEUV010000005.1, read as the reverse complement.
TACATCGTCGCCAAACCGCGCATGTCCCACTATCTGCAACGCAGCGCCGCCGTATATGACGTGTACCTGCAATACGCGTCGCCCGACGACATCCACGTCTACTCAATCGACGAAGTCTTCATCGACGTCACGCCTTATTTGAAGGCGTTCGGCGGCAGCGCGCATGACATGGCCGTGCGGATGATACGCGACGTGCTCAAAGCCACGGGAATCACCGCGACGGCCGGCATCGGGCCGAACATGTATCTCGCCAAAGTCGCCATGGACATCGTCGCCAAACACATTCCCGCCGACGAGGACGGCGTGCGCGTCGCCGAGCTCGACGAAATGTCGTATCGCAGGCTCTTGTGGAATCACCGTCCGCTCACCGACTTCTGGCGCGTGGGGAGAGGGTACGCCAAAAAACTGGAAGCGCAAGGCCTCATGACCATGGGCGACATCGCCCGATGCTCGCTCGGACGGGCCAGCGACTATTACAACGAAGACCTGCTCTACCGCATGTTCGGCGTCAACGCGGAACTCCTCATCGACCACGCGTGGGGATGGGAGCCGTGCACCATGGCCGACATCAAAACATACCGGCCGCAAGCCAGCTCGCTAAGCTCTGGGCAGGTATTGCAATGCGCCTACGATTGGGAGCATGCGCGACTGGTCGTACGCGAAATGACCGATGCGCTGGTGCTGGAATTGGTCGCCAAAGGGCTGACCGCGCATCAAGTCGGCCTGTACGTCGGCTACGACAAAACCTCAACGGGCAAAGCCTCCGAATTGGCTTCCGACTGGTACGGACGAACCGTGCCCAAACCTGCGAACGGGGGAGAAGACCTGGGCGCGTACACGTCATCCACGCACGCCATCATGGAAGCGATGATGCGCGTCTACGATCGCATCGTCAATCCGCGGTATGCGGTGCGTCGCATCAACGTCGTCGTCGCGCAGCTGAAGCCGGCGAAGGATACGGCATCGCAGGACGGGAAGTCGCAAGGCGTGGCCTCGCGGAACGGGACGTCATGGGATGGGCCGTCGCGGGATGCGTCACATGACGCAATGCCGCGGAATGACGCATCTACGCGGGGAGGGGCGTCGGGTCAAAGCGAAGCGCGGTCGCGCCGGGCTACAGCGGACGGCTCCTATGAGCAGCCCGACCTGTTCCATGACGCTGAAGCCGAATCGGAACAGCGTGAATCCGCACTGCATTCGCGTAGCAAGGAACGGGACGTACAGCAGGCCCTGCTTGCCGTGAAGCATAAATTCGGCGCCAATGCGGTGATCAAGGCGATGAATCTGGAAAAAGGCGCCACCGGCATCCAACGCAATAATCAGATCGGAGGCCACGCCGCATGACATTGCAGCATACCGACCGCTACGATGACATCATCGATCTGCCGCATCACCGTTCGAAAACGCATGCGCCCATGTCGCGGCAAAATCGCGCCGCCCAGTTCATGCCCTTCGCGGCCCTGACCGGCTATGAAGAGATTCTGAGACAAACCGCTTTGGACAACGAGCGGCGAATCGAAGGCGGTAACGCTTCATCTGCTGATGAACGGCATCCTTTGCCGTAGATTGATGGTGATTGGTAGATTGGCGTTATCGAACACTGTGAAATCTGCGGGTTATTGCCGGATTGACGCAAACCGCAATATTTTGGGAGGCATAAGAGATATTGCATAAGCCGAAAGTGGCGTTCGTTTGCGTGCATAATTCCTGTCGGAGCCAGATCGCGGAGGCGCTCGGCAGGCACCTGGCGCCGGACGTGTTCGAGAGCTACTCCGCCGGGACCGAGACGAGGCCTCGAATCAATCAGGATGCGGTCCGTCTGGTGAAGCGGCGCTATGGCATCGACATGGAGCGTACGCAGTACAGCAAGCTGCTGTCCGAACTTCCCACCGTTGACGTAGTGATTACGATGGGCTGCAATGTGCGATGCCCCGTCCTGCCTTGCGCGTTGCGCGAGGACTGGGGTCTGGAGGATCCGACCGGCGGATCCGACGAATCGTTCAACGTCGTAATCGACGCCATCGAATCCGACGTCCTCCGTTTGCGGCAGCGTCTGCTCGATGGCGGGCTCCAGTCAACGCTTGCGGGCAGACGATGCGAAATGTGAATGGCGTCTGCTTGGCGACGTATTCTAATCAGCGATTAAAAGTGTCATCTTCGACGAAATCACTGTGCAAGACTAAGTCATTTCCGACATTCTTTTCGACTACTTCTGTGTAGTGATCTCGTCAAAGATGGTACTTTAGCCGGAGTCCAAACGGTGTCTGTCAGAAGAAGAAAGTCATCTATCGTGAAGACGTCAGACTGGACGCGTTGGATATAGGGAGAGAAGGTACGCCGTATTTGATACGGAATTGTGCGATGACGAGAGATGAAGGTGAGATGATGTCTAGCAAGAACAAAAGTTTTTGGGAATATGTGCCGCCTATGGCGAAGTTCATTATTGGAATCGTAGTGCTTGCTCTGGTGGCAGTGTTCGGAGCTTCTGCGTATCGGCAAATCGATAAATGGCTGAACCCGGAGACGACGTTGACCAATGAGGTGGTATCCAAAGAATTGGTCAAGATCCAAGACCTGACTACAGCCAAGGAAACGGATTACGGTTTTGAGACTTATTCCGAAGGAAACGTGTCTTTAATCAATAAGAAGTCGTTCACGATGTTCTACAGTTATGAAGCGAGAGCTGGAGTAAATCTGGAACAAGCGAAAATTGAAATCGATGACGACATCGTTCATATCACTTTGCCGGCGCCTACCATTCAATCCGTTTCAGTTGATCCGGATTCTTTGAGATTCTTTGATGTTGAAGATTCTCTGTTTAATGATGCTGGCGTGTCGGATACTGCCGAAGCGTTGAAAGACGCGAAGCGGAAGACTGAAGAAAAGCTGGATAAAGAACAGTTGCTGGAAACCGCAAATGAACAGGCGAAATCTGTGGTGGAAAATATGTTGAGCCCTGTCGCTGAAATTTCGGCCTACAGCATCGATGTCGTGACTACAGATCCGCAAACCGGAAAAGTCGACAAGGCGCGTTATTGACCGAACTGAATGTGGGCGTCGGGCTAAGATCCGGCGCCCACGGCTGTTTATATGAGACTATATGGATGGCGTGCCTGGCGTGGAGCCGATGAATCTGCATGCTGCTGCATGCGGGGAGTCGGATAGGCTTCTCGCAGCAATGAGGAAAAGGATTCGCTGGCCATGCCGTAGAAGGCGCCGGTGATCAGTTCCAATGTGAAGTCATCGGAAAGTTCGCTGTCGCTGGCAAGGGTGCCGACGAGATTGTTGAATTTTTCCGGTGCGCTATTCCAAATCACCGCCATTTCCTGCAGTGTGAGCATTTTTGCGCAGAGTTCTTCGAATCGCGGCGATGACAGGAATCTGTTCAATGTCTGGGCGTGATACTGCTGGTCGGGGAAGCTGCTGCCTATGCTTGCGCAGTCGTCCGCGGTTCTGCTTGCACTGCTGTTCCAATGTTGGATTGCTTGGATTGACGTGCTGTCCAACCCGGTGTATTCGCATGCCTGCGCCATCGTGAACGTGCGTTCGTCGGTTTCGCCTGTCAGATAGCCGACGTCTATGCCGAAGAAATCCGCGATCATCAGCATGGTTTCGTATTTGGGGAATCCGATGCGGCCCGAGGCCGTCTTGTTGCCTGTATTCAGCCAGCGACTGACATCCTTCTGATGATATTTGGTTAGATAGCGTTTATTGAGCTGCCCGACAAAAGAAAGCTGTGTGAGCCCATGTTCCTCCATGCATTGCTTCAATCGTTGACGCCATACTTCGGCGCAATGTTGTGTTAAGTCATCCATGTTATAAAACCTCAATAAATTTGACGAGATATATAACATATTACGTCATTGACAATATATTCAGGTTATTCAAAGATGAAGAGGACGAAAGATGAAGAGACTTGGCATCCTTATCGAAGCGCTCTTCGCCCGTTACAGGTTAGGGCTGGATTCGCGAGAAAAACATGGCCCTTAATGACGGGATTCCCGGAATCGGAGCGGTATCCGATGCGCGGCAAAACGCGTTGCAGGCCGGGAACGACACGTCAGAAAGGGAATGGGATGATCGACCATGTTTCAACAATTGGCGAGCGTTATCCTGCATGGAATGCGCGCCATCGACGATGCAGCACGCGATGTTGCAGGTCATCCAAACCATAAAACCGAAAACACGGGTGAAGACGGTGACATTGCGGCGTTGCAATGCGGCCAGTCTGAATTTCAACAAGCAAAGGGGAAGAAGTAGCGATGGATATCAATAAGGATCCCATGGGCAATGGGCAGGAGCCCCTGGAGAACGGTCAGGCTCCTGTGGGGAACGATCAAATTCCTGCGGGGAATGACCAGGCTCCTACGGAATATATTCAGGCTCCTATGGAGAGTGATCAGTCGGATCGGAATGAGACGACGCCAATGCCTCAGGCCAATCCGATATATGTCAATCCGAATTATTCGCCGAACGGGCAGACTTTTATGCCACAAGGCAACATGCCGCAGAATAATATGCCGCAAGGATCCGCTCCGGTGCGCAAGAAGACCTCGAAACTTGCCATTGCAAGCGTGGTTTTCACCGTCCTGCTTGTGCTGGTCTGCCTCGGCACCGGTTTCAAGGATTTCTCCGTAACGGCATTTTTCGCGGTTTTGTCGCTGGCCTTCGCTCTGGGCGGCCTGTACGCGACCCGTCCCTCCGGCAAGGTGGACGGTCGCATCGTCACGTATGTCACCATCGGTGTTTCGGTGATCTGCCTGATCGCCAGCGGCATCGGCGGTGTCATCGATGACCGTCAGGAGGCGAAAGAGGCTCAGCAGCAGGAAGAGGAAGCTCGGAAGCTGCATGAGGAAAACAATCCATGCAAGTCTTCGCTTACATGGCCTGACGATGGCTTAGCGTCGATGCTTCCTGATCCAGGTGCGGAAAAAGGAAAGGTCCATTACGACAATTCCGATAGCACGTCCATTGATGTTTGCGGCATTTCGTCAGAAGCGTTCGAGGATTATGTTTCCGAAGCGAAAGATGCAGGCTTTACCGTCGACTATTCCAAGAGCGAAGGCTCTTATAATGCGGATAACGCGGAGGGATACTCACTTTCCGTGTATATGGATTCCGGATACGATGATGTCATGTCGATTTATCTGAACGCTCCCTCTCCGGAAGACGGATCGGACGCTGATTCCGGCGTATCGGACGATGCCTCAACCGACGACACTGCAACCGGCGCCCCGGCTGCAGAAGACCCCTCAACTTCGGATTCCTCGAACACTGCAACGCAGCCGTCCGGCGGTGTGAGCGCCGACTTCAAGTCGACCATGGACAGCTACGAGCAGTTCATGAACCAGTATGTCGACTTCATGAAGAAATACAACGAGTCAAGCGATCCTCTCTCGATGATGTCGGACTACTCCACCATGATGCAGCAGTATTCCGATTACATGACGAAGATCGACGCCATCGACGAGAATTCGCTGTCCGCCGATGATTTGGCCTACTACCTTGAAGTGCAGGCGCGCGTCACTCAGAAATTAGGCGAAATGTAATGATTGCGTCGCATGTCCCCATAAAGGGCATGCGACGCAATCATGCGATGACGATACGGCGGGAGTCGGCTGGCCGCAAACGGTCATCCGACTCCTCATATGTAAGTTGGCGGAGGCATCATAAATCATGGAACAATTGCCGTTGCGTCCCGATGAAGGAATCCTGGGAACATTCGATAACGTATCCTTCAGTAAATTACTGGATTCGCATGCATATAGCGGAACAGTCATATTGACGAATCTCAATCTGTTCTTCGTCAAACGCGGAATGTGGGGCGGCATCAAAGAGATTCAGACGTATCCATTAAGGGATGTCGTCATATATGAGGGCGCTCCGCAAGTTCGCCTGACCGAGGATTTTCTTGAAGGCGGGACTGTGGAAATCAGCCTGCGCGGCGGGCAATGCATGGTGCGCAGCTCCTCTCGAAAAGACATGAAAGAGCTCGCCAATCAGCTGAACAAAGTATTATCCGGGGATACCTTGCCGAAGGATCGCCATGCGTACGAGGGGCAGCTCTCGCAGGCGGCGGCTGCCGTGGAAAACGTTGCACAAGGGGTTATGTCGATGTTTGCCGGCAACGGCGGGCATGATGCCCCTGTGCCGAGATTCATGCGACAGCCTGCGCAAAAGGCGAAGGCATCAGGGCAATGCGCTGCCTGCGGAGCGCCGCTTTCCGGCTATCGCAATGAAACCGTTCGCTGCCCGTATTGCGCGACGGAATGCGTGCTCAAATAGTCAAATCTCTGGCTCGAATAATCCAAGGAATACGTCATGGCACTGATACAGGCATTCACCGGCGCATTGGGCGGCGTGTTCGCCGACCAATGGAAAGACATCATCACTTCCGACATCTTCGACGAACATACCGTGGTCATGCCGGGAGTATGGCGCGGAACCAATAATGGGCGCGGCTCCAACGTGCACGGCTCGGATGGCGTGATCACGAACGGCACGAAAATCTATGTGCCCGATCAGACCGCCGCATTTGTCTTCGACCAGGGCGGCGTCGAGGCGGTCATCACGCAGCCGGGCGGATACGAATATCGCAACGGCGAAGGCACGATATTCGACTACGGCAAATCCGGCTCATCCGTTATCAAGGCGATGGCCCACGAAGTGGGCGAGCGGTTTTCGTTCGGCGGGCAGCCGCCGATAACGAAGCGCGTCGCCTTCGTCAATCTTCGTGAAATGCGTGGCATACGATTCGGTACTGCGGGCCCGCTGGTGTATCACGATATGTTTTACGACACGGATTTGGAAGTGCGCGCCCGCGGCGTGTTCTCCGTGCGTGTGACCGATGCCGTGCCATTCGTCTGCGATTTCCTGCCGGCGAATACCGGTTTCTATACGTTCGACGATCCGAAGGCGCGCTCGCAGATCATGTCGGAATTCATGCAATCCTTTGCGGTCGCGGTGAACGAGTTATCCGACAAATATCGCATTTCGCAGCTGCCGGGGCAATCCGACGAAATCGTGCGGCATATCGTGAACAATGACACCAATGCCGGATCCTGGGGTCGGCGCTTCGGTCTCGACATTGTCGGCGTCGGCATTGAAAACATTGAATTCACGCCGGAATCGCGCGAATTGGTGCGGCTGTTCTCCGAGAAGAAGATGGAAGTCAAGGCGTACGAGGACGTTTCGGCCCGAGCCGGAAGCATGGCGGCGCAGCAGAAGATCGCGCAAGGCATTCAGGACAATGGCCTGGGCGATATGGGCGGCATGGTGTTCGGCATGAACATGGCACAGGGGCTTGGTCTGAATGCGGAAGTGCCGAGCGTCGCGCAGAATGCGCGGAATATGCAGGCCACCGGTGCTGCGGCGATGCCGAATTCCGGTGCGCCGGCAGGCGTGGCCTCTGCTTCCGTTCCGTCCGATTCCGCCTCGACAGTCGCAGGCGCTGCGCTCTCGTTGGAACAGCAAATCGAAGCCGTCAAGAAATTGAAGGAACTGCTTGACGCCGGTATCCTCACCCAGACCGAATTCGACCAGAAGAAGAAAGACGTCATGGGATTGTAGGAGGCGTCTCCCCGTATCGGCATATGGCGGTGTCCCGATCCTGCATGCATACGGGCTTCCGGTGTCATCCGACAGGCATTCTCCATGATTCGTTCCGGTGCGTATCCTCCGTTTGCGGCAGCGCCTGCTCGATGGCGGGCTCGATGCATTGTGCGCTGGATGGGCGGTTCGAAGGTCGTGGACTCGCGCAGCCCGTTCATCGTACGGGTGGCGCGAGTCGGCGCGGGCCGATGCAACAACGCCTTCGCGCAGTATCGCGTCGAGTGTTGATTATGCTCGGCGCTGATTGCACTCGGTACAATGTTGCGTACGTCCAACGAAGGAAAGGACTGTCGTATGGGCAGAGCAGGTGCGGGGCAAGGCGGTGGCGGCCGTTCCTCCAGCGGCCATGGTGGTGGCCGCTCATCCAGCGGTCATCGCGTGGGCGGCGGCGGTCGCGCTGGTGGCGGTGGATTCGGCGGCGGTTTCCCCGGAGGCGGCTTTGGTGGCGGACGTAATCATAATCATCACGGCATGCCTTCGGGCGGTGGTTTCTTCGGCGGCGGCCCCTTCAGACCGAACCCGTATTTCAGGCCGCGCCCGCCGCGTCGTCCGAACGTGTTCATATGGAATACGTCGAACACTTCCCAACCTGCCCCGCAGGGCAATCCCGGATTCAATCCGCAAGGCGGTCCCACGATTCCCTTCAATCAGCAGCCGGTGCCGCAATATCCTCCGCAGCGTCGTGGCGGCTCCCTGCCTTGGGTGATTCTCAGCGTCGTCATTGTGCTGCTGGTCGCCTTGTTCGCGTGGAACGGCCTGTCGTCGTCCGGCGGCGATGCCGTTCCGGCGAGCACGGTGAATCGTGAAAAAGTGGATACCGGCGTCGCTTTCCGTAATGATTGCGTCGAGGATGAGCTTGGCTGGTTCGACGATGTCGCGTCGACGGAGCGCCGGCTGCAGTCCTTCTATGATGAGACCGGCATCCAGCCGTATGTGGTGTTCCGCGCATACGACGCGACGCTGACCGGCGATGCGCAGAAGCAGGATTACGCCGAACGGTGGTATGACGACAACATCGATAATGAAGGCACGCTGCTGTTCATGTATTTCGCCGAAGAGGACGTCGACGATGATGTCGGATTCATGGCGTTGGTGAACGGCAAGCAGATCTCATCGGTGATGGATGCGGAGGCCGTCAATATTTTCTGGGCCTACATCGATGAGTATTGGTATTCCGACATGTCGAGCGATGACCTGATGGTGACTGTTTTCGATAAGACGGCCGATCGGATCATGCGGCGCAATTGGACAGGCGCGGACGTCGCGATGGCGCTGATCATCGGCGTTGTCGTTATCGGCGTCGCCGTGTCGGTGGTGATGCTGGTGCGGCAGAAGCAGCGGCGTGACCGGCAGAAGGCGCTGGAGACGGAGAGGATCCTGAATACTCCGCTTGAGGATCTGGCGGATCCGACGTTGGCGAAGTATGAAAATGATCCGCAATCCCCTGAACAATCGGCTTGATAATCATTCCAACAATCATCCCAACAATCATCACAGTAAAGAAGGTAGGAATCATGGGTATTCTCCAACGTTTCAGCGATATCATGCGCAGCAATATCAATGCGTTGCTCGATAAATGCGAGGATCCGGCGAAGATGGTCGATCAGATGCTGCTTGATCTGCGGCGGGATCTGGCCGAGGTCAAGACCGAAACCGCCGGCGTCATGGCGGATGCGCGCAGCGCGAAGCGTCAGTTGGATGATTGCGATGCGACGATCGCCCGCTATGGGCAGGCGGCGCGCGTCGCATTGCAGGCCGGCAACGAGGACGATGCACGTGAACTGCTGTCCAAAAAGCAGCAGTATGAGCAGACTCGTGTAAGCCTGGCCGAGGCTTTCGCGTTGGCGGATGCGAACGCGACGAAGATGCGTCAGCTGCATGACAAGCTGGTCGGTGACATCAGCGGTCTCGAGGCGCGCAAGAGCGCGATCAAGGCGAAGGTCGCGGCGGCGAAGGCGCAGGAGCATGTCAACGATATCACCGGCGGCGGCGACCGTGCCCGTTCCTCGATGGAGGCTTTCGAACGTATGGAGGCGAAGGCCGACCGCATGCTTGATGCGGCCCGGGCGAAGGCCGAATTGAATGAGGCGGCCGGTTCCACCGACGAATTGGCCGACAGGTATCTGACCGGCGCCAATTCGCAGTCCGTCGACGATGAACTCGCAAAGTTGAAGGCGGAAATGGGTCTCTAGCTTCCCTATAGTCTCCCCTTTGCATGTGCGGCGCCGTCGGAGGCCGCCGGTCGGCGGTGTCGCACATAATGGCGGTATGGCGCAGAAACTTGTCAGTTGCATATTGTGCATCGGTTTTGCGATGTCTCCGTCTTTGTCCGGATATGACGCGTCGTCCACGCCCATGTCCGAGGAGGGCGTTGCTTCAGGCGATGAAGCACGTTACGGGGATTGCCCTCCATTATTGGAATGGCTGTGCGGCGATTAGGACTGCGTGCCGTGGGGGATGGAAAGCGATATCGTCCATTCCCCATCCTGGATTGAAGTGGTGACTGTTCCCTGCAGTGAGCGCGCTGTTTGCCGGATGAGTTGAAGACCCAGACTCGTGTCGCTTCGTGCATGGCCGTCGTCGGCCATCTGATTGGTGGACACGATGAGCACGTCGCCTTTGTTCGTGATGATGATGTTGAACGAGTATGCTCCGGCTTTCCCGTGCGCAATGATGTTGTTCAATATCTCCTCGGCCAATGTCGTGATCGATTCGATCGTCTGATCAGGCAGTATCGTCGGCGTTCCGATGATCGTCGCATCGCCTTGGAAATGCAGGGATTCAAGTCTTTCCCGGTATGCTCCGAGCGTTGAGAAGAGCCGGTGCCGTGTTTCCGGCGTGGATTCGGTTTCCGCGGCGTTGCCGTGCGCTTCCCACCGCAACGGGTTGCGTGACGCCGTGCGTATGGACTGCAGCGCATGGGACAGGGCGCGTTCTATCTCATGCGAATAATCATGGCTGAAGTCGTCGGCATCGACGCTGACGGGATTGTTCTGCCGTGTCAGCTGTATGGCGTAGGTGATGTCGCCGGCGACCTCGTCGTGGAGGTATCGCATGGTGTTCAGGATCTGCTTTTGCTGCGCGATGCGTTCCCGGTCATGTTGCTGCTGCGTGTGCAGCAGCACGGTCTTTTTGTGTTCCAGGAAATATATGCCGACCATGGCGGCCACGGGGAATGTGGACGACAAGGTCGCGGCACTGCCGATTGCCATGCCGAACGTGACGTTGCTGGCGAACGCGACTCCTGCTTCGACGATGGAGAACATCAGGGCCGGAATCAGCGAGCCCGATGCCGGTGTCATTGCGCCCAAGGCCAGCCATACGCCCCAATACCAGGATGGGCCTTCGACCTTGACCGGCAATAGGAGGCATGCGATGCCGAGCAGGCATAGTGCGGATGATGCGCGAAAAGGGGTGAACGCCATACAGATGAGCAGAAGGACGTATATGGGGAAAACCACTCGGCCGGCAGGGGAAAAGGACGGGTACAGGCAGCATTCCACGACGGCCAGCAGCAGGCAGACCACGGCGCCGAAAATGTAGCCGCGGTTTTCGGCCCATCGTGCGATCGCCGCTTGCCGGATGGCTGAAAGCCGGGACGTCGTGTTTGCGTGAGCGTGACCGTTCATGACAACCATCCTTGTTCGGCGCAGTAGGCTATGCATTCGGATCGCGTATGCACGTTGAGCTTGTTGAATATGCGGCGCATATGCGTTTTGACGGTCTGCTCGCTGATGTGCAGCTGGCGTCCTATGGTCGCGTATGTGAATCCTCTGGCGACCAGTCGGACGATGTGCGATTCCCTGGGGGACAGGGGTGATGCCTGACCTCGCGAAGGCCATTGGACCAGTGCGGGGGATTGGACGGCTGTACCGATTGCGGAGATGATCTGCCCGATCGGCGCGTCCTTGTGCAGGATCGTGCTGATATGTTTCACGTCGGCAGTGTGCTGTTCGGGAATGGCGAAAGCGGTGATTCCGATGACGGCGACGTCCGGGAACCGGAGTCCAAGCTGTTCGGAGAGCTCGAAGCCGTCCATGTCGTCGAGCCTCATGTCGGTGAGGACGGCTCGCGGGCATGTGATGGTCGAACAATAGTCAAGTGCTTCTCGGCCGGATAGGCAGGTCCAGACGATGCTGATCGGAGTGCACCGCTGGCGGATCATGGTGTCCATGGCCTGCAATGCGAGCGGATCGTTGTCTACGATTCCAAGCGTGACCGGGCCGTCGTACTCGTTCCCTTTGTGCATATCCCCCATCATAAAGTGTCCGATGGCTGAATTTGTTATCGTTGTTCGGCTGTGACGCGTCGTTCTTGAAGGATACCGGGTGAATGGCGTCGTCCAATGTCACACGAAAGTATATTTTCGGCTTCGGTCAGGTCTTTTTGCCCTATGCTGGTCAACGTTGACTTACTCGGGGGTAACAGGGGGACGGGGGTAACTGGGGACCTGCGCCTGTCGACGGCGTTGATGCCTTGGCCGGCATGATATGTGTCGTGCCGGACAAGGCGGTTTCCTGTCAGATGGTGCCGATGGACAGCATCGACTTGATGGCGCGACGCTCGTACATGGCCTCGTATGCTTCCTGAACATGGTCGAGATCGAAATCTGCGGTGAAGATGATACCGGGATTGATCTCGCCGGACAGAATCCTGGCGACCAGGCCATGCTCGCCGTTCGCATATGGGGTGACCGATGCGGGGCCTCCGCTCAACGTCACATTACGCCAGAACAGGTTGTTGACGTCAACATGGTCGATATGCGGCACGCCGACTCGGCCCACATGCCCGCCCGGGCGAGCGGCGGCCAGCGCGGTCAGTGTGGACTGTTCGGTGCCCACGCATTCGAGTACGCTGTCTGCGCCTTCCCCACCGGTCAGTTCCATGATTCGTGCGACCGCTTCATCGCCCCGACATACGATATGTCTCGCCTTGCGTTCAGTAAGGCTGTGAGACAGGGGGGTGATATATGAAATATCGGAATATCAAGATTGTGCCAACAAGTTTTACCGCTTGCTGCGGTCGTCCTGTCCGCTGACGTCGGAAGCATCGCGATGGCTGGCAGGCATAAGACAATCGGCGGGCAGCGAACTGCAGGCGTGGCATGGAAGCATTGGAAGCCGCTCAAGATGATTGCGGCCTTGACCTGTGGCAGCCTTGCATATTGGACGTATACGAAGGTGCATGGGCGTATCTCCTGACTATGACACATGGGGAGTTGGAATCGGATCCCGTCTTGGGCGTCATGTCGATTGCGGTGGTTGTGCTGTGTGCCGCGGGGTTATGCTATTGGAATTTGGGTATATTCGACGGGGGGAATCGCGAAAGCTGCGGGGGACGTGCAAGCGGCTGCATATTGTATGCTGCTGGCGGTGGCTGTGATGGTCAAAAGTGGGGGCGAGGTATGAATTGGAACATCATCGCAATCTTGGACGCACTTGTGCCGATTTCATCTACATTGATTCTGAACATACTTCTTTTTGTACCGGTTGGCATGATGATGCACAAAGCGTTGAAGGTTTTTCCTTGGATGCATGTTGTGGTGATGGTCGTATTGCTGCTGGTCGAATTGTCACAGTATGTGCTGTCGCTCGGCATATGTGACATCAATGACGTTCTTGTGAATTATTGCGGGACGATATGCGGTATGGCGCTGGCCTCATGGTTGAGCGGTCACGTATGTGTTCCGCGCTGCGATGGAGGCCGTTACGTGGTCCGGGGAGCGACGCGGCCGTGATGCGGCATCTTGGCTGCGGAAGGCGGAGGCATGCGGCGCTACATGCATTGTCGTGGCTGTGCGCGTTGTGGCTGTTCGCCGATTGGATATGGCGGGGCCATCGCGCAAGCCGCAGAGCGTGACGATCTAGCTGATTGGCAGGAGCATTCGTGGTCGTTCGTGCGCATGGTGTTACCGAGACCGAGATCGCAGTGCTGAAGGAGTATCTGTGCGGTCGTACCGCGTCGGCCACCGCACGGCTGCTGCGCATGTCCGAAGGCATGGTGAAAACCCATATGAACAGCGCCTACAGGAAGATGGGAGTACATAATCGTGCCGAAGCCATCCGTATCTGCGTGCGTGAGCATATCTTGTGATGCGAGCGATTCCTTCAAACGGTTTGATGCGTTATCTCATGGCATGCGGTCTCGCATGGTAGCATTGGCGTCGACGAGGATGGTTCAGGGAGCCGTCTCAATTTGGGAGTGCGCCGTCGAATGATGCCGCACCGGGCGTACGGGAGACGAAGTCGTTCCGACGCTTCGCTCTATTAGGTGAGCTCGCTTTACTGGATGAGAAGGAGAGGAAATGAACCTTGCGAATTATGCGGATATCAACGCGCATACGATTGACGGTTGGATCGAGGATGGATGGCAATGGGGCGTCCCGATCGGTCACGACGAGTATCTGGCGGCTCTCGAAGGCCGGTGGCGGATCATGCTTACTCCGACGCGACCGATGCCGCATTCATGGCTATTCGAGGATATGCGTGGCAAACGGGTCCTTGGTCTTGCCGCCGGCGGCGGTCAGCAGATGCCCGTTCTCGCCGCTCTGGGCGCGGTGTGCACGGTGCTTGACTATTCACCCCGCCAGCTTGCGTCGGAAAGGGCCGTGGCGGAGCGTGAAGGGTATGACATCGTGACCGTACGGGCGGATATGGCCCTGCCGCTTCCTTTCGAAGACGATTCGTTCGACCTCATCATCCATCCCGTTTCGAACGTTTACATCGAGGACGTCCTACCGGTCTGGCGCGAGTGCGCGCGCGTACTGTCGCCTGGCGGACGTCTGCTGTCGGGATTGGATAATGGCTTCAGCTATGCGTTCGATGATGATTGCGAACGTGTGGTCCGCTCGCTTCCCTACAATCCGCTGCGCGATGAGGAGCTGGCGCGCTCGATTGACCTTGCGCAGGACGGCGTGCAGTTCTCCCATACATTCGACGAGCAGATTCGCGGGCAATTGCAGGCGGGATTGACGATCGTCGACTGTTATGAGGACACCGATGGCGAGAGCCGTCTTCATGAACTCGGAATCCCGACGTTCTGGGCCACATACTCCGAATCCAGATGAATGGCACGCGGCCCCGACTGCGTCCGCATTTCACGGACGCCGGATGCGTGGAACGTTATTTGTACCGGCGATGATAAAGCAGGAGGACACTGAAGCGCATCAAGATGCTCATCAAGGATGCGGTGCTCGGTCCTTTTGAAGGCGGAGGCAAGCCTGAATCCCTACGATGGGATTTCGCTGGAGCCTGGTCGAGGTGGATTGATCCCGCCGATTCCCATGTCGTCCCTTTGCCGGAATCGCCTGCTACTGGGCGTCGTGCTTCAAGGCCTTGTAGCCTTCGCCCCATATCTGCATCGCGTCAAGGATCGGCTTCAGGCTTTTGCCGAGTTCGGTCAGACTGTATTCCACGCGCGGAGGAACTTCCGCGTAGACATGTCGGTTGACAAGTCCCTTGGCCTCCATGTCGCGAAGCTGGGCGGTCAATACTTTCTGCGAAACGTTGCCGATGGATCTCTTCAATTCGCCGAATCGTTTCGTGCCGGGCAGCAGGTCGCGCAGAATCAGGACCTTCCATTTGTTGCCGATAAGCATCAGCGTGGTCTCCACGGGGCAGGCGGGCAGTTCCTGTATCTGCGTTTCCTCATGCATGCGATGGCCTCCGTCGATGTTTCGATGGTTGATTATGCGGCAACATATTGGTTTTTCAATATATTGGTTTCCAACAGATACTTTATGTTGCAATATGCGGTACTGTGTGAAAATATTGCGACACGCCGAAGACCGCAATCATAAGAAATTTTTTTCGGATGACGGATTCCTGAATAAAGCCTGGATTCTCGCATTCGTTTCCTCCTGGTAACCGCCCAATAGTATCTTTTAGGTAACTACAGCACGAAAAAGTGCTTGCTTTACATCGGAAACTTGATTTTGCACAATACAAATCAGAGCCAAGCAAAACACAGGAAAGCAACGAACCAATCCGACATATGCAGGAACTCTTCATGGCTCTTCAACGAACGGCTCCCGCATGATCGCAAAGGAGTGAGGAACACGCATGACCAACATTCAGAAGGCGCTCGATCTGATCAACACATTTGCTTCCGGCGACACGGAAACCGCTGCAAGTCTGCTTGCGGAAGATTATATTCAGCACAATCTCGCCTACGGAACCGGCCGTGATGCTTTCGTCAGCTCCGTGGCGGCTTTGTCGGCAGCTCCGGTGAAGACCACTGTCAACAACATTCGTGCGTTCGAAGACGATGACAAGGTATTTCTGCAGACCGTCTACGATTTCGCCGGTGCAGGCGAGCAGGTGGCCTTCGACATCTTCCGCTTCGACGCGGATGGCAAGATCGTTGAACACTGGGATAATCTGGCGGCGAAGGCCGAACCGAATCCGTCCGGCCGCACGCAGATCGATGGTGCCATGGACCTGACGGATCTTGACAAGACCGAAGAAAACCGCGAGCTGGTGAAACGTTTCCTCCACGACGTCATGCAAGGCAAGAATCCGGAAAAGACCGCGGACTATTTTGACGGCGACACCTACATTCAGCACAATACCGGCATCG
Organism: Bifidobacterium sp. LH_449; assembly: GCF_056356755.1. NCBI lineage: Bacteria > Bacillati > Actinomycetota > Actinomycetes > Bifidobacteriales > Bifidobacteriaceae > Bifidobacterium > Bifidobacterium sp. LH_449. The sequence continues at coordinate 77,443 of NZ_JBKEUV010000005.1, read as the reverse complement.
CCGACGGTCTGAGCGGATTGGGAGCGGCGCTGTCCGCCCTCGCCGAACAGGGCGTGCAGATGATCTATGACACCACCCATCAGGTGCTGGCGCAGGGCAACTTCGTGCTGGCAGTCAGCGAAGGTTCGTTCGGCGGCGTCCGCACCAGCTATTACGACCTGTGGCGTGTGGAGAACGGTAAGATCGCCGAGCATTGGGATGTTATGGAAACCATCGCCGAAGAATCCACCTGGCAAAACCAGAACGGCAAATTCTGAGCAGCCCTCTAAGGCTTCGCAAAGCTGCAGCGGCCGTCATAATAAGCGGCGGTCGCATAATAAGCATGTATCTTAACCGTACAAGCACAATGTATAGGCGCTATCGGCACATTGTGCGTGCGATGCCCGCACAATGTGTAGATGACACCCGCACATTGTGTATGTGGTACTAGCACATTGTGCATGTGGCACTTACACATTGTGTGTTGGCTGACTGTCTGACGCACATTGTGCGTTTGTTTCAGGCACATTGTGCGCTGAAACAGGGCACAATGTGCGTGTGGCGGGGGTGCGACGCACATTGTGTATGTGGCACTTACACAATGTGTGGGTGCCACTGGCACATTGTGCGTGTGATGCCCGCACATTGTGCGCTGGTTTGGAATAAGGTGGCCTGTAATACAGTGCGTTGGTTTGGAAATCGGATGCATTGAACTGAATATTCTGTTGCACAACATGCTGAATCAGTCCGATGCGGTGTTTCGTCATCAAACAGCTACGACGAGGAGGCGGCTATGACGCAGGAACAGCGGTTGGATTTTCTGATCCGTTATCTGCTTGACGAATCCAAGGACTATGCGAATGTCGGTATTCCGGATGATCCGGCGGGGAAACGGCATCTTCTGCGCAGTCTGATGAATGTGCGCCCACCAATCGCAGTCGGCGAGGATTTCCTGAATGTCCAGGACGCGTATCTGCAGGAGCGCCTTATGGAACGCGGCATCACCGATATCGCGGATCTGACGCCGGTGCGATTGCGGGAATCGCATCAAACGGAACAATCAGGAAACCAGGAAAATTCGCAAGTCTATCTGTGGCAGGGCGACATCACCACGCTTGCCGTCGACGCCATCGTCAACGCTGCGAACAGTCAGATGCTGGGCTGTTTCGCGCCCTGCCATCTGTGCATCGACAATGCCATCCATACGTTTGCGGGCGTACAGCTTCGTCTGGAATGCGCGAAAATCATGGAAAACCAAGGCAAACCGGAGCCGGCCGGACAGGCGAAAATCACGCGCGCCTATAATCTGCCCTGCAATACCGTATTGCATACGGTCGGGCCGATCATCCGCAATGCCGTCACGCAGGAAGACAGGGAATCGCTGGCGGACTGCTACCGGTCATGCCTGGATCTGGCGGCGGCGCATGGACTGCGCAGCGTGGCGTTCTGCTGCATCTCCACCGGCGAATTCCATTTTCCGAACGTTCTGGCCGCACGAATCGCCACCGCGACGGTCAGGCAGTGGCAACAGCAACATCCGTATCGGCTTGACGTGATTTTCAATGTGTTCAAGGACGTCGATCATGACATCTACCAACAGCTTCTCCGATGATCTCGCACGACTGAAGCGGGAGCTCGACGGCGCGGACGCCGTAATAATAGGGGCGGGATCAGGCCTGTCGACTGCTGCAGGCTTCACTTACTCCGGCGAGCGATTCGAGCGGTATTTCGGCGATTTCATCGCGAAATATGATTTCCGCGACATGTATTCCGGCGGATTCCACCCGTTCGCAACGCTGGAGGAACATTGGGCGTATTGGAGCCGGTACATTTATATCAACCGATATATGGACGCGCCCAAGCCGGTGTATTCCAATCTGCTGAAACTGGTGCAGGACAAGGATTATTTCGTCATCACCACCAACGTGGACCATTGTTTCCAGAAAGCCGGATTCGACAAGCGGCGCCTGTTCTACATGCAGGGCGACTATGGCCTGTGGCAGTGTTCCGTGCCTTGCCATCGCAAAGCATACGACAATGAGACCGCAATCAAAGCAATGGTCGCGCGGCAGCATTGCATGCGCATCCCAAGCGATCTGGTGCCATACTGCCCGCGCTGCGGCGCGCCCATGTCGATGAATCTGCGCGCGGACGCCACCTTCGTGCAGGATGACGGCTGGCGCGCCGCCTCCGACCGGTACGAGGATTTTCTACGGCGTCACGACGGACGGCATGTACTGTTCCTCGAATTGGGAGTGGGCGGCAATACGCCGTCGATCATCAAATATCCGTTCTGGCAGATGACATACGGCAATCCGAAAGCGGTGTATGCCTGTGTGAATCTGCTGGAGGCCGTCTGCCCGATTGAAATCCGCAAGCAGGCGATCTGCATTGACTCCGACATCGCCGACGTCATCGACGGATTGCTGCAATGGCTGATGACTGATGATTAAGACATTACGACTGATGATTAATGTAGGGGAATAGACATCCTATCTGATTGTGGGACATGCCGGAATCCGTATCGTTCGTGGAATCCGACGGCGTGCTCGTTTGCGGGATCGACGATCAGCGCTCTTGTTCCGATGATTTCGGCGGCCGAGGAAGCCCGCAGTATCGCATCGCGCAGTAGGGAAGCGCCCAGATGCTTGGTCCGGTATCGTATATCGGCGCCTAATATGCCGAGCAGCAGCGTGGGTATTGGATCTGGGGAATTTCGTGCGAGCCAGCCGCGGGATGAGGCGCGGTCCGCTGCATGAGCCGACAATGTGTAGAAGCCCGCCAATGTTCCGTTGCAGAACGATCCGTAAGCTACTGCTGTATGCTGTTTAGGGCCGTGTGCAGATGCAGGCTAAGCCAGTCGTCCACAATTTCCACGCCGCATTCGAATCCGGAAACATCGTCGTTCTCGGTGATACGCCGTGGTCTGGTGAATTCACTCATCCCAGACCGCCGGCTTGTTCAGTAACTCAGTCGTCTGCGGGGATAGTGGCTCGTCCAATGCGGAGACGAATCTGCCATATGCCTCGTCTGACAGATATAGTGTGTTGCTTTCCGCGATATCGCGTTGCGCGTCATCAAGAAGATTGTCAAGCGCCCAATGGGTCAGGTTCAAGTCTTTTAAGCTTGCCGCACGCTCCAATATGGCACGCTGACTTTCCGTCAAACGCATTTCAAATCTGCTTGTTTTAGTGGCCATGCTGAAGTTGTACGTCATTTATACGGACGATTTGATGGTGTGATCAATTTGAATCTTTGAAAATTGCGGCATGCAGATGCGAGAATCCCCGTACATGATTGGTGTCACGTATGGGGATTCTCAGCAGCTGACGCTCAGCAAGTCGCTGGGCAGACTCGGCAGATTAGCCTGTTAGCCGGGTCAGGCGGTGAAGTATTCCACGCCGGCCTCGAACAGCGGCTGGTACTTGTTGCCCGGCACGTTCACGTACAGGCCCTTGCCGGAACGCTCCGAATGGCCCATCTTGCCGAACACACGGCCGTCCGGGCTGGTGATGCCTTCGATGGCCAGCAGGGATCCGTTCGGATTGACGTCCAGATCCATGCCCGGCACGCCGTCCTCGCCGACATACTGCGTGGCGATCTGGCCGTTGGCCTTGAGCTGGACGAGCACGTCGCCGGAGGCGACGAAACGGCCTTCGCCATGGGAGATGGCGACCGTGTGCACGTCGCCGACCGAAGTCTTCGACAGCCACGGGCTCAGGTCGGAGGCGACGCGCGTGCGCACCAGACGGGACTGGTGGCGGCCGATCGTGTTGAACGTCAGCGTCGGGCATTCGGCGGTCATCGGAACGATATCGCCATACGGCACCAGACCCAGCTTGATCAGCGCCTGGAAGCCGTTGCAGATGCCGAGCATCAGGCCGTCACGGTTCTTCAGCAGGTCACGCACCGCCTCGGTGACGGCCGGGGCGCGGAAGAACGCCGCGATGAACTTGGCGGAACCATCCGGTTCGTCGCCGCCGGAGAAGCCGCCCGGAATCATGACGATCTGGCTCTTGCCGATCTCCTCGACCAAAGCTGCGGTGGACTCGGCCACGGCGGCGGGGGAGAGGTTGTTCACGATCAGCGTCGTCACATCGGCGCCGGCACGCTCGAACGCGGCGGCCGAATCATACTCGCAGTTGTTGCCGGGGAAGACCGGGATCACCACATGCGGCCTGGCGACGCCGGTGCCGGTGTATACGGTCTTCTTCGCGGCGTTGAAGCTGACGGTTTCGACCGCATCGCCCTTGCCGCGGTACGGGAACACCGATTCGATGCCATGCTCCCAGACCTCCTGCACGTGGGCCAGATCCAGACGTTCGCCGGCGGCTTCGAAGACGTACTCTTCGGTGGTGACGCCGATTTCGCCGACCTCGACCAGGTTGGAGACGGCCGGAAGCTTCTCGTCGTCGGCCAGCTCCACGATGAAGGAGCCGTAGGCCGGAACGAACAGGTCGTCCATGGCGATGCCGTCGTGGAGCTTCACGCCGATGCGGTTGCCCAACGTCATCTTGAACAGCGATTCGGCGGTGGCGCCATAGCCCGGCGTGGACACGGCCAAGGCCGTGTGGAAGTCGGTGAGCTCCTCGACGAGCGAGAAGGCCTCCAGCAGCGAATCCTTATCCGGCGTCAGGCCGTCGGCCAGATAGCGCGGGGCGATACGCACGATGCGGTGGCCTGCTCCCTTGAACTCCGGGGAAGTGGCGCGGCGCATGTCGCCCACGGCCACGGCGAATGAGATCAGGGTCGGCGGCACGTCAAGGTCTTCGAAGGAGCCCGACATGGAATCCTTGCCGCCGATCGCGCCGGCGCCCAGATCCACCTGTGCCATCAGCGCGCCAAGCACGGCGGCCATCGGCTTGCCCCAACGGGTCGGCTCGTCGCGCAGCTTCTCGAAATACTCCTGGAAGCTCAGATACGCCTTCTCGTGCTCGAAACCGGCCGCCACCAGCTTCGCCAACGATTCGACCACGGAAAGGTATGCGCCGGTGAACTGGTTCTTCTCCATGATGTACGGGTTGAAGCCCCAAGCCATCGCGGAAGCGGTGGTGGTCTCGCCGAACACCGGGAACTTGGCGACCATCGCCATCGGAGCGGTGAGCTGCTTGACGCCGCCGAACGGCATCAGCACGGTGCCGGCGCCGATGGTGGAGTCGAAACGTTCCGACAGACCCTTGTTGGAGGCCACGTTCAGGTCGGACACCATACAGTCCATGCGGTCGGCCAGCGTGCCCTCGCTCCACGGAGTGACGTAGGACTGCTGCGCTTCGACATGCGCGACCTGGTGCTTCGGCGCGCCGTTCGAGGCGAGGAATTCACGGGACAGGTCGACGATCTTGTCGCCGTTCCACACCATCGTCATACGAGCCTCTTCGGTCACGGTCGCGATGACGGTGGCCTCGAGATTCTCTTCCTTCGCATAGCCGAGGAACTCGTCCACGTCTTCGGCGGCCACATCCACGGCCATGCGCTCCTGGGATTCGGAAATCGCCAGTTCGGTGCCGTCAAGGCCCTCATACTTCTTCGGCACGGTGTTGAGATCGACATACAGACCGTCCGCGATCTCACCGACGGCGACGGACACGCCGCCCGCGCCGAAATCGTTGCAGCGTTTGATCAGCTTGCACGCGTCGCCTCGGCGGAACAGACGCTGCAGCTTGCGTTCGATCGGGGCGTTGCCCTTCTGCACTTCGGCGCCGTCCAATTCCAGCGATTCGACGTTGTGCGCCTTGGACGAACCGGTCGCGCCGCCGATGCCGTCACGGCCGGTACGGCCGCCCAACAGGATGATCTTGTCCCCCGGAGCCGGGGTCTCGCGGCGTACGTATTCGGCCGGGGTCGCCGCGACGACGGCGCCGACTTCCATGCGCTTGGCCACATAGCCCGGATGGTAGATCTCGTTGACCTGGCCGGTGGCCAGACCGATCTGATTGCCGTAGGAGGAGTAGCCCGCCGCGGCGGTGGTGACGAGCTTGCGCTGCGGCAGCTTGCCTTCCATCGTGTCGGCGACCGGAACGGTCGGATCGGCGGCGCCGGTCACGCGCATCGCCTGATACACGTAGGAACGGCCCGACAGGGGGTCGCGGATGCAGCCGCCGACGCAGGTGGCCGCGCCACCGAACGGTTCGATTTCGGTCGGGTGGTTATGCGTCTCGTTCTTGAACAGGAACAGCCAATCCTGGTCTTCCCCGTTGACGTCAACCTTCACCTTGACGGTGCAGGCGTTGATTTCCTCGGATTCGTCCAGGTTCTTCAGGATGCCGTTCTTCTTGAGCCACTTCGCGCCGATCGTGCCCATGTCCATCAGGCACACGGGCTTGGCGTCGCGGCCGAGCTCGTGACGCATCTCCATATAACGGTCGAACGCGGACTTGACCACGGCGTCGTCGATCTGGATGTCCTCCAGCTGCGTGCCGAACGTGGTGTGGCGGCAGTGGTCGGACCAGTACGTGTCGATCACCTTGATCTCGGTGATCGTCGGATCGCGCTGCTCTTCGGTGAAGTATTCGCGGCAGAAACGCAGGTCGGCCAGATCCATGGCCAGACCGCGCTCGTCGATGAACGACTTCAACGCATCGTCATCCATCGAACGGAAGCCTTCGATGATCTCGACCTTGTCCGGAACCGGAATCTGCGTGTGCAGCGTGTCCTTGGTGGCCAGATCGGCTTCGCGCGCCTCAACGGGGTTGATCACATACTTCTTGACGGCGGCGATATCGTCGGCGGACAGCGCGCCCTGCAGAGCGTACACTTTGGCGGAACGGACGGTCGGGCGTTCGCCCTGGCTGATCAGCTGGATGCATTCGCTGGCGGAATCGGCGCGCTGATCGAACTGGCCGGGCAGGAATTCGACGGCGAACACCGCGGCATCGCCGAAATCCGGCATGTCGGCATACGTGTCGTCGACCGGCGGCTCGCTGAACACGACAGGAATGGTGGAATCGAACAGCTCTTCGCTGATGCCTTCCACATCGTAACGATTCACGATGCGCACGCCTTCCAGCGCGGCGATTCCCAGAATCGTCTTCAGTTCAGTGCCGAGCTGCTGCGCTTCGACGTCGAAGCCCGGCTTCTTTTCCACATAAACGCGAAAAACCACTGCTGTTCCTTAATTTTCGTTGGGAAATGATTAATGAATAAAGGAGCCCGCATCCGGCTTCGCGTCGTGATGCGGGCTGTCGATCATTCGGCTGCGACGACGCCCTCGGCGTCCGCCAAGGCCTTCAGTCGGCTGTAGATCTCTTCATATGCGGGGATGATGTTGCCCAGGTCGCGGCGGAACAGATCCTTGTCGAGATGCTCGATCTTGCCGGACTTGTCCTTCAGATCCCACAGGCGGCAGGTGTCCGGGGTGATTTCGTCGGCGAGCAGAATCACGCCGTCGCCGGTCCTGCCTTCCTCGATCTTGAAATCGACAAGCTTGACGTCGATCTTCGAGAAGATATCGACCAGCGCATCGTTGACCGCACGGGCCTGACGGGAGATCTCTGCCAGCTCCTCCTCGGTGGCAAGGCCGAGCGCGACGATGCCGTCATCGTTGATGAACGGGTCGCCCAGATCGTCGGACTTGTAGCAGAATTCAAGAATCGGCTTCTTCAGGTCGGTGCCTTCTTCGACGCCGTAACGCTTGGCGAAGGAGCCGGCGGCGGTGTTGCGCATGATGATCTCCAGCGGATACATATCCATCTTGCGCACCAGCTGCTCGGTATCGGACAGGCGCTTGACGAAGTGGCTGTTGACGCCGCGGGCCTTCAGCAGATCGAAGATCGCCGAAGTGATGCGATTGTTCAGGCTGCCCTTGCCCTCGATCTGGGCTTTCTTCGCGCCGTTGCCGGCGGTGGCCTGATTCATGTATTCGACCCAGAGAATGTCCGGATCGTCGGTTGCGTACAGCTTCTTGGCCTTGCCCTCGTAGAGCTTCTCCAATTTCTCCATGACTCGCCTTCCGAATTATGTTAGGAGTGGAATTCTATGGTGAACTAACGGTTAAAGGCTAGCAAGCGGAGGCTACATTTTCCATTGCAAGCGTGCCGTAGACATCCTTGCAATACCAACCGATATCGACGGTTCGGGCTGCGTCGCCGATCGGCAGGCGCCGGCGTTGTCGCCGGACGCCGGCATGGGCGCCGCCTCAACGCACCGTGACCGTCAGCGCGTCCTCCACGCGTGCGGCCCTGGCGCGGGCGTCTGCCTCGTCATCGCCGATCGCCAAGGCGACCGCCATACGGCGATGGCCGTGCACTTCGGGCTTGGCGAAGATGCGCAGATCCGTGCCGGGTTCGTTCAAAGCGGCGGCGACATTCGTGAACTCCGCCTCGCCGCCGCCCTGCACGACGATCGCATGGCTGGCCGCCACCGAGCCGGACGGAATCGACAACGCGACATGCTCCGCGGTGATCGGCAGGCCCAGAACCGCACGAGCGTGCAATGCGAATTCGCTCAGACGCTGCGAAGCCATCGTCACCATGCCCGTATCGTGGGGGCGCGGCGACACCTCGTTGAACAGCACGGAGCCGTCGGTCAACACGAACAGTTCGACGCCGAACACGCCCCAGCCGCGCTCGCCGGAAGCCTTCGCCTTCGCCACAAGGCCTTCCACGGCGGCGCAGGCGATGCGATGAGCCTCGGCCAGCACCGCGTCATCGGATGCGGCGGGCTGCCAGGATTCGCGATAGTCACCGCTTTCCTGACGCTGGCCGATCGGCGCGCACGTCGTGATGCCGGCGCTGGAGCTGACGGTGAGCACGGTCAATTCGTAATCCAACGGTGCCAGCGCTTCGACGATCACACGCGACACGTCGCCTTCGCCGGCGGCGCGACGGCCTTCCTGCGCTTCGATCCATGCGTCGTCGATGGCCTCCGGCGCGCGCACGACGGACTGCCCGTGCCCGGAGGAGCTCATGACCGGCTTGACCACACACGGATAGCCGACCTCTTCGGCGCCGGCACGCAATTCCTCCAGGGATCCCGCGAAACGATACGGCGTCGTCGGCAATCCCAATTCCTCATGAGCGATCACGCGCAGGCGCTCCCTGTCCATGCAGATCGCCGCGATTTCTGCGCTTGGCACCACCTGTGCGCCGCGTGCGGCCGCATCGGCCAGTTCCGACGTGGCGATCGCCTCGACTTCGGGCACGATGACGTCGGGCTGGATCTCATTGAACAGAGCGCGCAATTCCTCGGCGTTCGCCATGTCCAGCACGCGATATTCGTGCGCGACCTGCTGCGCGGGCGCACCGGCATATGAATCGGCGGCGCACACCCACGCGCCGAGCCGCATCAATTCGATGGTGACTTCCTTGCCCAATTCGCCTGCGCCCAGGAACAGCACGCGCGTCGGGCGCTTGCCTAGCGGCGTGCCCAGCGGGCGGTCCGCGGCGGCGGGGGAGATGGCGGGATCACTTGCGGTATCGGCGGCGGAAACATGCATCATTTCAGAATTTGCGCTGAGTTCGGTCATGCAGAATATTGTGCCATCGAGGGCAGATACGCATGGCGGATGCGCGAGGCGTCGCCGTCGCGATGTTTTCCGTCGCATATCGACATCCGCGCCGGCATATTGCGTCGGACGGCCGGCCGCCGCAATGCCTGTCGTTGCGGCATTGCGGCAAGATTTCACGGCCCCATGCCCGCGGGCCTCATAGCAGGGCGATCAGCTCATCCACCTGCTCGTCCGTGGTCGCCCAGCTGGTGCAGATGCGCATCACCGTATGCGTATCGTCGGCTTTTTCGGTGAAACCGAGCATGACATGCCGTTGCAGCGCTTCCGCCTGCGAATTCTCCAATGTGACGAAGATCTGGTTGGTCGGCGCGTCGAAAGTCAGCTGATAGCCTTTTTCGCGCAGCGCTTCACGGATGCGTTCGGCCGCTTCGTTGGCATGACGCGAAATCGTCGTATACAGGTCGTCGGTGAACAGCGTGTCGAATTGCAGGCCGAGCAGCCAGCCCTTCGCCAGCAGCGCACCATGCCGCTTGATCAGCGTCAGGAAATGCTTCGGGGTGTTGCCGCGCGTGAATACGACGGCTTCGCCGAACAACGCGCCCACCTTGGTGCCGCCGATGTAGAACACGTCGGCGATTCGCGCCAGGTCAGGCAATGTGACGTCGTTCTCGGCGGAGGTCAGCGCGTAGCCCAGCCGGGCGCCGTCGACGAACAGCGGCATGTCGTATTTCACGCAGACCTTCTTGATCGCCTCCAATTCGGCCAGCGTGTACAGCGTGCCGTATTCGGTGGCCTGCGAGATGTAGACGCAGCCGGGGAAGACCATGTGCTCGAAGTTGCCGTCCGCATAGAAATCCGCGCAGTATCGGTCGAGTTCGTCGGCGTCGATTTTCCCGTTGTGATGCGGCAGCGTCAGCACCTTGTGGCCGGTCGCCTCGATGGCGCCCGCTTCATGCACGTTCACATGGCCGGTGTTCGCGGCGACGACGCCCGCATATTGCGGTGTGATGGAATCGATGACGGTCTGATTGGTCTGCGTGCCTCCCACGAGGAACCACACGTCGGCGTCGGGCAGTTCGCAGGCTTCACGGATTCTGTTTTTCGCGGATTCGCAGATTTCGTCGGTGCCGTAGCCGGGGAATTGCGTCTCGTTCGTTTCCGCAAGGCGTTTGATGACGGCGGGATGCGCGCCGCAGGAATAGTCGTTCTGGAATGACAGCATCGTTCCTCCCTCGTAACATCTTCGCGACACCGGCGTATGCCGTCGGCGCCGGCATCGTGGCATCGCGCCACGCGTCTGCCGCGTCGGCATGGCCGGTGGAATGTTCGTCGTGGAATGTTTGTTTGTGATACGAGATGCAGTGTACTCGCGCATATGCTGATGCCGCGCGATGACGGGCGGCGCCGCGAGACATATCGCTATTGATATGTGGGCGGGATCTGCGCGGAGGGATTCCATGCCGGTGGATTCGCGCGCATGAACCTTGCGCGGACATGGGATGGCCCCGGCCGATGCGCTTCATCTGCCGGGGCCATCCTTTCAGCGGAAGGAGGTTGAGTCCGCTTATTCATTTATATTCGCGCCGCCTTGCGCGATCCTTCGCCTCTGTGCAGGTCGGGACGATTCCCATCGGTGCCGCCCTGCGAACTGTCGTGCCAGTGGATTCGCCAGATATTCTCCCGACCCTGTTCCTGTCGGTCATTCATTCCTGCGTGCGAATCATGGCGTATCTGTTTGCATATTCAATTATGTTTTGAAGGCGTTGCGCATGAACCTCGCGGCCTTGGCGCTTCGTTGCAACCTGCCGAATACTCGGCCGATAAACAACTCCGGCCTTCACTTATAAGTATAGTTGCGCCGCCGCGTGCGACGCGCATAATCGGGATGCGACACGCCGAAACACGCCGGGATTTTGTCTTCGCGCAAAGTCGTGTATAGTCTTCATTCGTTGTCCGGTACAGCTTGCTGAAACGGAACGGCAATGGTGGCTATAGCTCAGTTGGTAGAGCATCTGATTGTGGTTCAGAAGGTCGCGCGTTCGAGCCGCGTTAGCCACCCCACTTGGAAACCTCCCGACCGGGAGGTTTTTTCGTATCCGCCGATTCGCATCCGATATCGGACCGAATCCGTTCGCGACACGAGCGTCGGCCGTTGTCCGCGCGCCGTGTATTATTGAAAGTCGTGTGTGCCGACGATGCACCTTATGTAACAGGAGCGTCGGTCGGGATATCCCGGAACTCGTTCGGATCGCGCGCAGCAATGCGGACTGTGAAAGAGTGAAGGGCCATCGGGCCGGTGGACTGTGGCTATCTTTACCGAATCAGTCGGTGGAGTGTGGGTGCAGTGCGGCGGTCACACAGAAGTTAGAGAAACCACTGAATCGGAGAATTCAAGTTGCCTACTATTGAACAGCTCGTCCGCAAGGGACGTCAGGCAAAGCCGAAGAAGTCGAAGACTTTGGCTCTTAAGGGCAGCCCGCTGCGTCGTGGCGTGTGCACCCGTGTTTACACCACCACCCCGAAGAAGCCGAACTCGGCTCTGCGTAAGGTCGCTCGTGTGCGCCTGAGCTCCGGCGTGGAAGTCACCGCCTACATCCCGGGTGAAGGCCACAACCTGCAGGAGCACTCCATCGTGCTCGTGCGCGGCGGCCGTGTCAAGGATCTGCCGGGTGTGCGTTACCACATCGTGCGCGGTGCCCTCGATACCCAGGGTGTGAAGGATCGCAAGCAGGGTCGTTCCCTGTACGGAGCAAAGAAGGCGAAGTAAGAGATATGTCACGTAAAGGACCCGCTAAGAAGCATCAGCTGCTGCCCGATCCGATCTACGGCTCGACCGTCGTGGCTCAGCTCATCAACAAGATTCTGCTCGACGGCAAGAAGTCGATCGCCGAAGACATCGTCTACTCCGCTCTCGATATGGTCAAGGAAAAGACCGATCAGGAGCCGGTCGCCGTTCTGAAGCGCGCTCTGGACAACATCCGCCCGTCCCTGGAAGTCCGCTCCCGCCGCGTCGGTGGCGCCACCTACCAGGTCCCGGTCGAAGTCAAGCCGGCCCGTGCGAACACCCTGTCCCTGCGCTGGCTGACCGACTTCTCCCGCGCTCGTCGCGAGAAGACCATGGCCGAGCGTCTGGCCAACGAGATCCTGGACGCTTCCAACGGCCTGGGCGCTTCTGTCAAGCGTCGCGAGGATACTCATAAGATGGCGGAGGCCAACAAGGCGTTCGCTCATTACCGCTGGTAATTAGCCGAGACCGAGAGTTAAGGAATACTCATGGCACAAGATGTGCTTAACGACCTGAATCAGGTCCGCAATATCGGCATCATGGCTCACATTGATGCTGGTAAGACCACCACCACCGAGCGTATCCTGTTCTACACCGGCAAGAACTACAAGATCGGCGAGACCCACGACGGCGCCTCGACGATGGACTTCATGGCTCAGGAGCAGGAGCGCGGCATCACCATCCAGTCCGCCGCGACCACCTGCTTCTGGAACCGTCAGACCCATGACACCGGTGACAAGTTCCAGATCAACATCATCGACACCCCGGGCCACGTGGACTTCACGGCCGAGGTGGAGCGCTCCCTGCGCGTCCTCGATGGTGCCGTCGCCGTGTTCGACGGCAAGGAAGGCGTGGAACCGCAGTCCGAAACCGTGTGGCGTCAGGCTGACAAGTACGGCGTTCCGCGTATCTGCTTCATCAACAAGATGGACAAGCTCGGCGCCGACTTCTACTACTCCGTCGACACCATCAAGGAAAAGCTGGGCGCCACCCCGCTCGTCATCCAGCTGCCGATCGGCGCTGAGAACGACTTCATGGGCGTCGTCGACCTGATCCGCATGAAGGCCTATGTCTGGAACGACGTCAAGGGCGACTTGGGTGCGCACTATGACACCACCGACATCCCGGCCGACCTGCAGGACAAGGCCGAGCAGTATCGTGCAGAGCTGCTGGACCTGGTCGCGGAATCCGACGAAGAGCTGCTCGAGAAGTACCTCGAATCCGGCGAACTGAGCGAAGACGAGATCCGCGCAGGCATCCGCAAGCTGACCATCGCCCGTGAGGCATACCCGGTCATGTGCGGCTCCGCGTTCAAGGACAAGGGCGTGCAGCCGATGCTGGACGCCGTCGTCGACTTCCTGCCGTCTCCGGAAGACGTCCCGTCCATCAAGGGCTTCGACCCGAAGGACGAGTCCATCGAGATCGACCGCAAGCCGCTGGCTTCCGATCCGTTCTCCGCTCTGGTCTTCAAGATCTCGACCCACCCGTTCTACGGCAAGCTCGTGTTCGTGCGCGTGTACTCCGGCTCCGCAAAGCCGGGCGACACCGTGCTCGATTCCACCAAGGGCAAGAAGGAACGCGTCGGCAAGATCTTCCAGATGCACGCCGACAAGGAAAATCCGGTCGACTCCGCCGACGCCGGCAACATCTACACCTTCGTTGGTCTGAAGAACGTCACCACCGGCGATACCCTGTGTGACGAGAAGGCTCCGATTTCCCTGGAATCCATGACCTTCCCGGATCCGGTCATCGAAGTCGCCGTGGAGCCGAAGACCAAGGCCGATCAGGAAAAGATGAGCATCGCTCTGGCGAAGCTGTCCGACGAAGATCCGACCTTCCAGGTGAAGACCGACGAAGAGTCCGGCCAGACCCTGATCTCCGGCATGGGCGAGCTGCAGCTCGACATCATCGTCGACCGTATGCGTCGTGAATTCAAGGTGGAGTGCAACGTCGGCAAGCCGCAGGTTGCATACCGCGAGACGATCCGCAAGGCCGTCATGAACCAGGAATACACGCACAAGAAGCAGACCGGTGGTTCCGGCCAGTTCGCAAAGGTCCTGATGAACTTCGAGCCGCTCGACACCGAGAACGGCGAAACCTACGAGTTCGCCAACGAAGTCACCGGCGGCCACATCACCAAGGAATTCATTCCTTCGATCGACGCCGGTGTTCAGGAAGCAATGGAATCCGGCATCCTGGCGGGCTTCCCGGTTGTCGGCGTCAAGGCCACCGTCACCGACGGCCAGACCCACGACGTCGACTCCTCGGAAATGGCCTTCAAGATCGCAGGCTCCATGTGCTTCAAGGAAGCCGCTCCGAAGGCGAACCCGGTCATCCTCGAGCCGATCATGGCCGTGGAAGTCCGTACGCCGGAAGAGTACATGGGCGACGTCATGGGCGATCTGAACGCTCGCCGTGGCGCCATCCAGTCCATGACCGACGCCACCGGCGTCAAGGTCATCGACGCCAAGGTGCCGCTGAGCGAAATGTTCGGCTACATCGGCGACCTGCGTTCCAAGACCCAGGGCCGCGCAATGTTCACCATGCAGATGGACTCCTACGCCGAGGTTCCGAAGAACGTCGCGGACGAGATCATCAAGGCCCAGCGCGGCGAGTGACACGCCCGCCACTGAAGTGGAAACTGTCTCCAGTCAGCGCTAATATTTTGTAGCGCTGACTGGGTTCGGGCACCGAAGTGGCACAAACCCGTCAAACCCAGTAAACTGTAGCGAGTGCCTTGAAACGGGTTTCAAGGCTTACTACGAGACGTCCAGGAGGACAACACATGGCAAAGGAAAAGTACGAGCGTACTAAGCCGCACGTTAACATCGGTACCATCGGCCACGTCGATCACGGTAAGACCACCCTGACCGCCGCCATCTCCAAGGTGCTGCACGAAGAATACCCGGATGTCAACCCGGCTTACGACTTCAACCAGATCGACGCCGCTCCGGAAGAGCAGCAGCGTGGTATCACCATCAACATCGCTCACATCGAGTACCAGACCGCTGAGCGTCACTACGCTCACGTCGACTGCCCGGGCCACGCCGACTTCGTGAAGAACATGATCACCGGTGCTGCTCAGATGGACGGCGCCATCCTCGTCGTGGCCGCCACCGACGGCCCGATGGCCCAGACCCGTGAGCACGTGCTGCTGGCTCGCCAGGTCGGCGTTCCGCGCATCCTGGTTGCTCTGAACAAGTGCGACATGGTCGACGACGAAGAGCTGGTCGAGCTCGTCGAAGAAGAGGTCCGTGACCTCCTCGACGAAAACGGCTTCGATCGTGACTGCCCGGTCATCCACCTGTCCGCTTACGGCGCTCTGCACGACGACGCTCCGGACCACGAGAAGTGGGTTGAAGCCGTCAAGGACCTGATGAAGGCCGTCGACGAGTACATCCCGACCCCGACCCACGATCTGGACAAGCCGTTCCTGATGCCGATCGAAGATGTGTTCACCATCTCCGGTCGTGGCACCGTGGTCACCGGCCGTGTCGAGCGTGGCAAGCTGCCGATCAACACCAACGTTGAGATCGTCGGCATCCGTCCGACCCAGTCCACCACCGTCACCTCCATCGAAACCTTCCACAAGCAGATGGACGAGTGCGAGGCTGGCGACAACACCGGTCTGCTGCTCCGCGGCATCAACCGTACCGATGTTGAGCGTGGCCAGGTCGTGGCTGCTCCGGGCTCCGTCACCCCGCACACCAAGTTCGAGGGCGAAGTCTACGTTCTGACCAAGGACGAAGGCGGCCGTCATTCGCCGTTCTTCTCCAACTACCGTCCGCAGTTCTACTTCCGTACCACCGACGTCACCGGTGTCATCACCCTGCCGGAAGGCGTCGAGATGGTTCAGCCGGGCGATCACGCCACCTTCAGCGTTGAGCTGATCCAGCCGATCGCTATGGAAGAGGGCCTGACCTTCGCAGTGCGCGAAGGCGGCCACACCGTCGGCTCGGGCCGTGTCACCAAGATCGTTGAGTAGTCTCAACTGATTAGACACGCTTGAACTAGCGAATCAACAGGAAGGCCTCCGGATTGCTCCGGGGGCCTTCCTGCATATTTATGGGACATAAACCCGCAAAGTATACACGCCGTGGCATAATAGGCAAGGCTATTTTTGAAAGCTTTCCCTGTTAGTCGAATGAATAGGTGATAAACAGTGGCACAGACTACCAATGACATCAAGAACGGTTCCGTCCTGAACCTCGACGGCCAGCTGTGGACCGTCATCAAGTTCCAGCACGTCAAGCCGGGCAAGGGCCCCGCCTTCGTGCGCACCACCATCAAGAACGTTCTCAGCGGCAAGATCGTCGACAAGACCTTCAACGCAGGCATGAAGATGGAATTCGAAACCGTCGACAACCGCAACCTGCAGTACTCCTACGAAGACGGCGACAACTTCGTCTTCATGGACATGGAGACCTACGACCAGCACTATATCCCGAAGACCCTGGTCGACAGCAAGTTCCTGCTGGAAGGCACCGACTGCATCGTCTCCTTCCACGACGGCACCCCGCTGAGCGTCGAACTGCCGGCCTCCGTAGTCCTGACCATCACCCACACCGAGCCTGGCCTGCAGGGCAACCGTTCCAACGCCGGCACCAAGCCGGCCACCGTTGAGACCGGCGCCGAAATCCAGGTCCCGCTGTTCATCAACGAAGGCGATCGCGTCAAGGTGAACACCACCGACGGTTCCTACCTCGGCCGCGAAAACTGACCTAGGGAAGGGCACGGAAGCTTCATGGCACGTTCCACCGCTCGTAAGAGGGCTCTGAATACGTTGTACGAAGCGGATGAGAAGGGACAGGACATCCTGTCCCTTCTTGCTGAGCGCATTGCAGAACCTGGCGCGCAGACCCCGCTGCCGGATTACGCCATCGAAATCGTTCGAGGCGTCGCCGAACATATCAAGGCGATCGATTCCATGCTGAACGAACATTCCACCGGCTGGAAGGTCCGTCGCATGGGAGTCGTCGACCGCAATATCCTGCGCATCGCCGCATGGGAGATCATGTTCAATGATGATGTGCCGAACATGGTCGCCATCGATGAAGCGTTGGGCCTTGCGAAAACGCTGTGCGACGATGATTCCCCGGCATTCATCCACGGATTGCTCAGCGCGGTCTGCACCGATGTCGAAGCGAGCCCGATCGAAAACGGCTCCTTCGAGGAGCGCGATGACGCCGACGATATGAAAACCGAACAGGAAACGTCTTCCGCCGATGAAACCGCTGATGACGTGAACGCCGACGAAGAGCCGGACGTGGATACGACCGGACAGACCGAATAAAGCAAGCGTTTCGGCCGGGGGTAGGCGTCCTAACCGGCCGTTATCCTTGGTACGAATACCTTGATTTTAAGGGGGTTTTGGTGAACCAGATTGATTCCGAAGCCGTTGTTTTTACCCCGCAGGATGCCGTGCTCGTGTTAGAGGACGGACAAGTGTATGTGGGCGACCCCTACGGCGCGATCGGTACGACCAGCGGGGAGATCGTTTTCGCAACCGGCATGACCGGCTACCAGGAAACGTTGACTGACCCCAGCTACGATCGTCAGATCGTGGTGCAGACGTTCCCGCATATCGGGGACACCGGAATCAACAAGGAGGATCCGGAATCCTCCCGAATTTGGGTTGCCGGTTATGTCGTGCGCGAGCCCAGCCCGAATGTGAGCAATTGGCGCGCGACCGGAAGCCTTGATGACGATCTGATCGCCGATGGCATCGTCGGCATCAGCCGCATTGATACCCGCAAACTGGTACGCCACCTGCGTTCCGCGGGCGTGATGCGCGCCGGCATCTTCTCCGGCGACGCGCTGCTGGATGAAAACGGCAAGCTGCGCGGCATCGAATCGCTGCTCGACGAAGTCAAGGCCACCCCGCAGATGAAGGGCATGAGCCTGTACGACGAGGTCAGCACGAAGGAAACCTACGTCATCGAACCGTGCGGCGAATATGAAGGCAAGGAGCCGCTGTACACCGTGGCCGCCGTCGATCTGGGCATCAAGGCGATGACACCGCACCGCATGGCCGAGCGCGGCTGCCGCGTGCATGTCGTGCCGTCCACCATCACCTTCGAGGAAATCCAGCAGCTCAACCCGGACGGCGTGTTCTTCTCCAACGGCCCGGGCGATCCGGAACAGGCCGACCCGGAAGTCGAACTGCTGCGCAAGGTCCTCGACGCGGGATATCCGTTCTTCGGCATCTGCTTCGGCAACCAGCTGCTCGGCCGCGCATTGGGCTTCGGCACATACAAGCTCAAGTTCGGCCATCGCGGCATCAACCAGCCCGTCAAGGACGTCACCACCGGCAAGGTCGAAGTCACCGCGCATAATCACGGCTTCGCCGTGGACGCACCGATCGGCGACCCGGTGCCCGCCCCGTTCGAAAACGGCAAGTACGGCAAGGTGTTCGTCAGCCATATCGATTTGAACGACAATGTGGTCGAAGGCCTGCAGTGCGTCGACATCCCGGCGTTCTCCGTGCAGTACCATCCGGAAGCCGCAGCAGGACCGCATGATGCCGCCTATCTGTTCGACCGTTTCGTGGAACTGATGCGTTCCGCCAAGGAGGGAACCGCCAATGCCTAAGCGCACAGACATCAAGTCCGTAATGGTGATCGGCTCCGGTCCGATCGTCATCGGCCAGGCCGCGGAATTCGACTATTCCGGCACCCAGGCCTGCCGCGTCCTTCGTGAGGAAGGCATCCGCGTCATCCTGGTCAACTCCAACCCGGCCACCATCATGACCGATCCGGAGATGGCCGACGCCACCTATATCGAGCCGATCTCCACGCCGATCCTCGAACAGATCATCGCCAAGGAACGCCCGGACGCGCTGCTGCCGACCCTTGGCGGACAGACCGCATTGAACGCCGCCATGGCATTGGGCGAGGCGGGCGTGCTCAAGAAGTACGACGTCGAGCTGATCGGCGCCTCCCTTGAAGCCATCGACCGCGGCGAAGACCGTGAACTGTTCAAGAAGGTCGTCGACGAGGCGGGCGCGGAATCCGCACGCTCCTTCATCGCGCACTCCCTGGAGGAATGCGACCGCATCGCCGACGAACTCGGCTATCCGCTTGTCGTGCGCCCGAGCTTCACGATGGGCGGTCTCGGCTCCGGCATCGCGCACAATGAGGAGGAGCTGCACCGCATCGCCGGCGCGGGCATCCACTATTCTCCCACCGATGAGGTGCTGATCGAGGAAGGCATCGAAGGCTGGAAGGAATTCGAGCTCGAACTGATGCGCGACCGCAACGACAACGTCGTGGTCGTCTGCCCGATCGAAAACGTCGACCCGGTCGGCGTGCACACCGGCGACTCCATCACCGTCGCCCCGGTGTTCACCCTCACCGATCGCGAATACCAGAAGCTGCGTGACATCGGCATCGCCATCATCCGCGGCGTCGGCGTCGATACCGGCGGCTGCAACATCCAGTTCGCGATCCATCCGGAAACCGGCCGCATCATCGTCATCGAGATGAATCCGCGCGTGTCCCGTTCCTCCGCCCTGGCTTCGAAGGCCACGGGCTTCCCGATCGCCAAGATCGCGACCAAGCTGGCCTTGGGCTATACGCTGGACGAGATCCGCAACGATATCACGCAGTCCACTCCGGCGTCCTTCGAACCGACGATCGACTACGTCGTGACCAAGGTCCCGCGTTTCGCCTTCGAAAAGTTCCCGGGCGCAGATCCGCGTCTGACCACGTCGATGAAGTCCGTCGGCGAGGCCATGGCATTGGGCGGCAATTTCCAGGAATCCCTCGGCAAGGCGATGCGTTCGATCGACAAGCGCCATATGGGCTTCAGCTGGGACGGCGACAAGCCGACCTCCGACGAGGTCGCCGAGCTGCTCGAAGCCATCAAGATCTCGACCGAAAACCGCTACCTGCAGCTGCAGCGCGCCATTTGGGGCGGAGCGACACTGGAGCAGCTGTTCGACGCCACGAAGATCGATCCGTGGTTCCTCAAGCAGTTCTTCCAGATCAACGACACCGCGATTGAAGTGCAGTCCGCCGAAAAGCTCACGATGAAGCTGCTCAAGAAGGCGAAGCTTGCGGGCCTGTCCGATCTGCAGATCGCGCATCTGCGCCATCTGGGCGACGAAGGCGAAAACACGATTCGCGAACTGCGCTGGACCTACGGCCTGCGTCCGGTGTACAAGACCGTCGACACCTGCGCCGCGGAATTCGACGCAGTCACCCCGTACTACTACTCCTGCTACGCCGACGAAACGGAACTGCGCAAGCGTGAACGCGAGGCCGTGATCATCCTGGGCTCCGGCCCGAACCGCATCGGCCAGGGCATCGAGTTCGACTACACCTGCGTGCATGCCGTGCAGGAGCTCGGCAAGGACTATGACACGATCATGGTCAACTGCAATCCGGAAACCGTGTCGACCGATTACGACATGTCCGACCGTCTGTATTTCGAGCCGCTCACCTTCGAGGACGTGCTGGAGATTTACGAGGCCGAGAAGAAGATGGGCCCGGTCAAGGGCGTCATCGTCCAGCTCGGCGGACAGACCCCGCTGTCCCTGGCCGCACGACTGAAGGCCGCCGGCGTCCCGATTCTGGGCACCACCCCGGAATCCATCGATCTGGCCGAAAACCGTGAGCTGTTCGGCGAAGTGCTGCGCAAGGAACGCATGAACGCCCCGCGCTACGGCACCGCGCTGTCCCTTGAGGAGGCCCGTACCGCCGCACAGAACATCGGATACCCGGTGTTGGTGCGCCCGAGCTATGTGCTCGGCGGCCGCGGCATGGAAATCGTCTACGACGACGCACAGCTCGAAAAGTACGTCAACCGTGCACTGGCCGAAGCCCAGGCCGACACCGTCGTGTCCGGCCGTCTGCCCTCGCCGCTGCTGATCGACAAGTTCCTGCAGGACGCGGTCGAAATCGACGTCGACGCTCTGTTCGACGGCGAGGAGCTGTACATCGGCGGCATCATGGAGCATATCGAGGAGGCCGGCGTGCATTCCGGCGACGCCGCCTGCACCCTGCCCCCGAGCACGCTGTCCGATGACCAGATCCGCCGTCTGCGCGAAGGCACCTATGCCATCGCCAAGGGCTGCGGTGTGCAGGGCCTGATCAACGTGCAGTACGCCTTCATGGCCAACACGCTGTATGTGATCGAAGCCAACCCGCGCGCCTCCCGCACCGTGCCGTTCGCATCCAAGGCCACCGGCGTGGCGCTGGCGAAGGCCGCCGCCCGCATCATGGCCGGCGAAACCATCCAGCAGCAGCGCGACAACGGCCTGCTTCTGCCGGAAGGCGACGGCGGCATGATCCATCCGGGCCAGCAGGTCGCCATCAAGGAATCCGTCCTGCCGTTCAAGCGTTTCCGCACCCCGGTCGGCAAGACCGTGGACGTGCTGCTCGGACCTGAAATGCGCTCCACCGGCGAAGTCATGGGCTTCGACCGCGACTTCCCGCACGCATTCGCCAAGAGCCAGCTCGCCGCATACGAGGGCGGCCTGCCCACCGGCGGCAACGTGTTCGTTTCCGTGAACGATACCGACAAGCGCCAGCTGCCGTTGATGGCGGCCCGACTGGTGGAGCTCGGCTTCTCGCTGTGCGCCACCGAAGGCACCGCCTCCGTGTTGCGACGCTACGGCATCGACGCGAAGATCGTCGACAAGATCAGCACCCGCATCGATTCCGATCCGGACGAGCCGGTCGTGATCAAGCATGCGGAAGGCAGCATCGGCAAGAACGTCGTACAGCTGATCGAAGAAGGCAAGATCGACATGATCCTGAACACGCCGAATTCCCGCGGCTCCCGTTCCGACGGCTACGCGATCCGCGCCGCCGCCATCGCCGCCGATCTGCCGCAGTTCACGACGATCACCGAATTCTCCGCGGTGCTGATGGCTATCGAGGCCGTGAAGAATAATGATTATCAGATCATGAGCATCCAGGAGCATTCCGCGCAGATGTTCGGCGGGGAAAGGTCGTAAGACTGATGATTAGTGACCTCAGCAGCGAAGAGATCCAAGCCCAGCGTTCCGATTTCGGATTGCGTCTGAGCAATTCGATGGCCAAATACGGGCCGTTGTGCGTCGGCATCGACCCGCACAGGAAACTCCTCGCTGACTGGGGCTACAACGTCGATGCGCAGGGCGCGGAACTGTACGCCATGCGCATGCTGCAGGCGGCGAACGGACGCGCCGCCGCGGTCAAATTCCAATCCTCGATGTTCGAGCGCTACGGATCCAAAGGATTCGCGGCGCTCGAACGAGTCCTCTATGCGGCACGCCAGATGGGCATCATCACCATCGTCGACTGCCTGCATGGCGGCCTGTCCACAACGATCTCCGCCATCGCCGACGCCTATTTCAAGCCGGATGCGCCATTGCTGGCCGATGCGATCACATTGCTGCCGTATTACGGCGCCCGCTCACTGGAAAACGTCATCAATGACGCCCTGAACAACGGGCGCGGCGTTTTCGTGGCGTCGCTGACTTCGAACCAAGCCGGTGCCAGCCTGCAGACTGCGATACGACAAACCGGCGAATACAAGGGCAAGACCGTGGCCTACGGCATCGCCAGCACCGTGCAGAAATTCAACAACGACATTGAAGGCATGGGGTCGGCGGGGCTGATCATCGGCGCCACAATCGGCCAATGGATCAGCGACAGCGCCGTGGACCCGACCAAATTCACCGGTCCGATCCTTTCCCCCGGCTACGGATGGCAGGGCGCGGAAGCCAAGGATCTGAAAACGGTATTCAAAGGCACCAAAGGCAACGTTCTGGTCACCGTATCGCGCTTCATCGCCGCGCACGGCCCGGATATCTCGTCGCTGTGCCAGGCGACGGAATCCATCGCATGGGACGTGCAGCAGGCTTTGATGGAAGCGACCGAAGCGGCGGAGCAGGATTCCGGCGACTGATCGTTGACGGAATGCCGATTGCGCCGGCCATGGCGCTGGTTTCGTCGGTGGATCGGCATGTATGCGGCGTAACGGCATGGGTATCAAGAAAAGGAATGATATGCAGCACACTCCAAGCGGCGGGCGGCTCATCGTATTAAGCGGTCCGACGGCGGTCGGCAAAGGCACTGTGGAGTCCAGGCTCCTGGAACGGCATCCCGGGATCTGGGTATCCGTTTCCGCCACCACGCGTGATCCGCGCCCCGGCGAAATCGACGGCGTCGATTATCGGTTCATGAGCGAAGAGGAATTCCTCGCCAAGGAACAGGCGGGGGAGTTCCTCGAGACCGCGGTCGTGCATGGCATGGCGCATTATGGAACGCCATTGGCCCCGGTGCAGGAGCATCTGAAGAACAACGTGCCGACCCTGCTGGAGATCGACCTGCAGGGAGCGCGCCGCGTTCGACAGCGTGCCGAAGAATTGGGCCTTGACGTGGTGTTCGTGTTCATCGCGCCGCCAAGCTTCGACGAATTGGTGCGCCGCCTCACCGGGCGCGGCACCGAAACGGAGGAGCAGCGCGCGAAGCGATTGGAGACCGCGAAGGTCGAAATCGCGGCCGAGCCGGAATTCGACGTGGTCATCGTCAACGAAACCGTCGACCGGGCCGCGGACGAATTATGGCAGGTCATCGCAAAGGAATACGGGCTGGCGGAATGACGGTCTCCATCCGACCGTACGAACGGATTCGCGGATGGCGGGTGCGCATCAGCAGGATTTTCGGCTGATGCGCACCCGCCATCCGCGTTTATGCCTTCGCGACATCCGTTGGATCGGTCGGCGGGCTTCCGTCGACCGAAAGCATCAGCAGGCCTGAACTGCAACGATAATGGGGAGACCCGCAGCGCTGCGGATCTCCCCATCTCTCTTCTTCTCTTTTTGACGGCAGAGGCGATCTTCACGGATCGCGTCCATCGCCAAAAAATGTTCGGGTCTCTCAGGCGAGACCGGACAGGCGGTCGATCAGCTCCGGATCGCGCGTCGCGCCCTTGTCGGCGGAACGGGCGAACGCGGCGTACGCCTTCAGGGCCTGAGACACCTTGCGGTCACGATGCGCCACATAGCCGTCTCCGGCTTCCAGTTCGGCGCGGCGCGCGGCCAGCTCGTCATCGGTCAATTCGACGTTGATGGTGCGGGAGGGAATGTCGATGTCGATCATGTCGCCGTTCTTGATCAGCGCAATCGGGCCCTTGTTCGCGGCTTCCGGGGCGACATGGCCGATCGACAGACCGGAGGAGCCGCCGGAATAACGGCCGTCGGTGATCAGCGCGACTTCCTTGCCGATGCCCTTGCCCTTGACGAAGGAGGTCGGGTACAGCATCTCCTGCATGCCCGGGCCGCCCTTCGGCCCCTCATACCGGATGACCAGAGCCTGGCCGGGCTTGAGCGTGTCGTTCAGGATGACCTC
Source organism: Bifidobacterium sp. LH_449 (assembly GCF_056356755.1). Classification (NCBI taxonomy): domain Bacteria; kingdom Bacillati; phylum Actinomycetota; class Actinomycetes; order Bifidobacteriales; family Bifidobacteriaceae; genus Bifidobacterium; species Bifidobacterium sp. LH_449. The sequence continues at coordinate 52,893 of NZ_JBKEUV010000005.1, read as the reverse complement.
GATGGCCTGTTCCTGGGATTCGACGACCAGCGCCGGACCGTGGAACTTCCAGATCTCCTTCGGCACGCCGGCGGTCTTGACGACGCAGCCGTCCGGGGCGAGGTTGCCACGCAGCACGGCCAGGCCGCCTTCGGTCACGGCCGGATGGTCGATGTCGTGGATGGCGCCGTTCACGCGGTCGCGGTCGAGCGAATCGGCAAGCGTGGTGTGCGTCCAAGGGTCGGGGGAGACGATATGGCCCGGAGCGGCAAGGTAGAACTGCTTCGCCTCTTCGGTGCAGGTGTCGCGCATGATGTCCCAGTCGTCGAGCTTGGCTTCCAGCGACGGGTAGTCGATGGAATGCACGTCGCGGTGCAGTTTGCCGGCACGGTCGAGTTCGCCGAGAATGCCGGTGATGCCGCCGGCGCGATGCACGTCGGAGATCTCCCATTCGCCGGACGGCGAAGCCTTGCAGATGCACGGCACGGTATGGCTGATGCGCTCGATGTCGTCAAGCGTGAAGTCCACGTCGGCGCTCTGCGCCATGGCCAGGATATGCAGCACGGTATTGGTGGAGCCGCCCATCGCCACGTCCATCGTCATCGCGTTTTCGAAGGCGTGCTTGGTGGCGATGGAACGCGGCAGCACGGATTCGTCGTCTTCGTCGTAATAGCGATGCGCGATGTCGACGATGGTCTTGCCGGCGCGTTCGAACAGGTCCTTGCGGTAGGTGTGCGAGGCGAGCACGGTGCCGTTGCCCGGGAGGGCCAGACCGATCGCCTCGGTCAGGCAGTTCATGGAATTGGCGGTGAACATGCCGGCGCAGGAGCCGCAGGTCGGGCAGACGGTCTTCTCGTAGGCGAGCAGATCGTCATCGGTCAGATTGTCGTCTGCGGAGGCGTACATCACGTCGATCAGATCGGTGTTCTCCTTCACGGTGCCGTCGGGCAGCACCGTCGTGCCGGATTCCATCGGGCCGCCGGAGACGAACACGGTCGGAATGTTGAGGCGCAGCGCGGCCATCAGCATGCCCGGCGTGATCTTATCGCAGTTCGAAATGCAGATCAGGGCGTCGGCGCAGTGCGCGTTGACCTGGTATTCGACGGTGTCGGCGATGATGTCGCGGCTCGGCAGCGAGTACAGCATGCCGGTATGTCCCATGGCGATGCCGTCGTCGACGGCCATCGTGTTGAACTCACGCGGGATGCCGCCGGCCTTCTTCACGGCCTCGCTGACCAGACGGCCCACCTTGTTCAGATGAACATGGCCCGGCACGAATTCGTCGAAGGAATTGGCGATGGCCACGATCGGCTTGCCGAAATCCTTTCCGTCGACGCCGGCGGCGCGATACAATGCGCGGGCGCCGGCAAAGATACGTCCATTCATCAATTTTGCAGATCGCATTTCCATGGCACCCATTCAAGTCGCTTTTCATGGGATGATGGAAGCGATAGCCACATAGTGGGATGTATGCGTGATACGCGAATGCCCTATGGGTAAGTCGCGTCATGTGGGTATACTTACGAGGTTGGAAAAGAAGCCTTTGAAGCTTTACGAGGATTGGGAGACAATCACTATGGCATTCGGCACTGAGCCCACCCCCACCGGACTTGCGGATCCGCCCATCGACGATCTCATGGAACATGCTGATTCGAAGTATGCGCTGGCCCTGTTCGCGGCCAAGCGTGCACGTCAGATCAACTCGTACTTCACCCAGCTCAATGAAGGTCTGCTGCAGAACGTCGGCCCGCTGGTCGAGTACAAGAACCAGGAGAAGCCGCTGTCGATCGCATTCCGCGAAATCAACGAGGGCCTTCTTGAGGAGACCCTCGGCGAAGACGATCTGAGCGAAGGCAACTGATTCCTTAATTTCCAGTCTTTCGACGATCGGCGCCATCGTGCGCGCATGCAGGCGGATGCAGGCAATTGCAGGCGCGGAAACGGACGAGGCCGATCACATGTGCGTGTATACGAAACGCCCCGATACCTGAGCGGTGCGCCTGATAATAGCGTTCGCATAGGTGCGGGGCGTTTCGTATGAGGCGCGGACGATCCATCCGATTCGTCAGACCAAACCCATCGGTCCAATTTCATCAGCCCGCATTCCAGCGCACGCTGGCGGACGGCACAACAGTAAGGCAGGCATCATGGCAGAACGCAAGCTTATTTCCGCCGAATCGGTGACGGAAGGCCACCCCGACAAGGTATGCGATCAGATTTCCGACGCGATCCTGGATGACATGCTTCGTCAGGATCCTCATTCGCATGTCGCCGTGGAGACCTCGGCCACAACCGGCCAGTTCTTCGTGTTCGGCGAAGTGACCAGCGAAGGCTACAGCGATATCCAAAGCATCGTCCGCGACGTCGTCCGTCGTATCGGATACACCAGCTCGACGGTCGGTCTCGACGCCGACTCCTGCGGCGTGCTGGTCGCATTGACCGGGCAGAGCGCCGAAATCAATCAGGGCGTGGAACGCCTCAACCACGAACAGGAGTCGCTCGCCTCGCGTGAGGAACGCTATGAAGCGCAGGGTGCGGGCGATCAGGGCGTCATGTTCGGCTATGCCACCGACGAAACCGATGTGCTGATGCCGCTGCCGATCCATCTGGCGCATCGTCTGGCGCATCGTCTGGCCGAAGTGCGCAAGAACGGCGAAGTGCCGCATCTGCGACCGGACGGCAAAACCCAGGTGACGGTCGAATACGACGAAAACGACAATCCGATCCGACTCGACACCGTGCTGGTCTCCACCCAGCACGATCCGCAAGTCGACCAGGCCTGGTTGAAGGACCAGCTGACCGAACACGTCATCAGCCCGGTATTGGACGACGTCCTCGCCGACCGCGTGGAATACGACGACTACCGCGTGCTCGTCAACCCGACCGGCTCCTTCGTGCTGGGCGGCCCGGCCGCCGACGCCGGACTCACCGGCCGCAAGATCATCGTCGATACGTACGGCGGCGCCGCACATCATGGCGGCGGCGCCTTCTCCGGCAAGGACCCGAGCAAGGTCGACCGTTCCGCCGCCTACGCGGCACGCTGGGTCGCCAAGAACATCGTCGCCGCGGGGCTGGCGCACAAGGTGGAAGTGCAGGTCGCCTACGCCATCGGCGTGGCCGACCCGGTCAGCATCAACGTGGAGACCTACGGCACCGAATGCGAAGGCATGACCCGCGAACGCATCCAGCAGGCCGTGCGCGACGTGTTCGACCTGCGTCCGGCCGCCATCATCGACGAGCTTGACCTGAAGCGCCCGATCTACGCGCAGACCGCCGCATACGGCCACTTCGGCCGCGTCGACGTGGAATTCCCGTGGGAGCGCACGAACAAGGTCGAAGCGCTGAAGGCCAGCATCGCCCAGTGACGTCCGGCATCCGCCGACGGTATGCTGGACGGTATGAGTACGATGGACGCCGAACAGCTGGCGCTTGACGGGCTGGCCCCGCGCAAGCGCCGCAAACGCGCGCCCGCAGAGAAGACACCGGCCCCGCATCTGCCCATCGCACAAGTCGTATTGGATGTGCAGGCCACCCACCTGGGACGTTCCTTCGACTATCTCATCGACGAAAAGCAATCAGACGCGGCGCTTCCCGGCACCTTGGTGCGTGTCCGCTTCGGCGGGCAACGGCTGAACGGCGTGGTCTGGAATCGCGTCGAGAAAAGCGATACGCCATCATCCGCACTGCGCTATATCGAACGCGTCATCACGCCCAACGCACTGGTCACGCAATCCATGCGCGACGACGTCACCGCAATCGCCGACGCCTATGGCGGCACCCGCGCCAACATCCTGCGCATGGCGGTGCCGCCGCGCGTGGCACGCGTCGAACAGGAACAGCGCAGCGTCATGGCGATGCCGCGCGATCCCGAAAGCCGTCGCCGACTATGCGGATACGCCGCCGCCGACCGGTTCAACCGCGTCTCCATCAACTATGCGAACGCGTCCCTGCTGCGCGACGCATTGCAGGACGGCGGCTTCCAGGCGTTCGTGTTCAACCCCCTGCCGGGCGCCGGCCAATGGCAGCATGACCTGGTCTGGATCGCGGCCGAGGCGCTCGCGGCAGGGCGCGCCGTGGTCATCGAACTTCCCGGCATGCGCGAAATCAACGATGTGATGCGTGAATTCATCAAGGCCGGACTGCGTCCCTTCGCGCCGGTGACGCCGCCGAACGGCCGCGGTCACGCTGACGGCAGTGCCGGCGATCCCGCCGGAAATCCCGTCGGAAAGCAGGTCGGATACGACGGAGACGTCGCCGTTCTGACGGCCGCAATGCCGCCGGCGGAGCGGTATCGCGCATATCTGGCCGTTTCCACAGGGCAGGTGCGTTGCGTGATCGGCACGCGCGCCGTCATGTATGCGCCGGTCGAAGGGCCGGCTTTGTTCGCGGTCGTGGATGACGTCGCCTACCAGAATGCGGACGGCATGATGCCGTATGCGAATGCGCGTGGCGTCATGCGGTTGCGCGCCAAAACGCATGACGGCGTCTTCGTCGCGATGTCGAATGCGCGCAGCGCGATCAGCCAGACGGAGTGCGTCGGCGGGCATGCGATGGCGGCGCCGGTAAGCGGATACAGCACCCTGATCAAACCGTTGCCGGCCGTCGCAAAAGAACGCAGCCCCTGGGTCCGATGGCTTAACCGCGAGGAGCTGGCGCGTCTGAACGATTCCAGCCTTGGCACGCGCGTTCCGCAGACCGCCGTGCGCGCATTGACGAAAGCGTTGGAACGTGGCCCGGTATTGTTGTCGATTCCGCATGACGGCGTCACCGAAACCTTGAGCTGCTCGCAATGCCATCGCCAGGCGCGGTGCCCGCGGTGTGCGGGACCCCTGGAACGCAGGCGCGAAGGCGATGTGCGATGCCGTTGGTGCGGCGCCGCGACCGTGCAGTGGGAATGCCGGGGCTGCGGCAACGATCGCATGCGCGTCGTGCGGGTCGGGGCCGCCGGCACCGCGCAGGAGCTGCGCGGATTGTTCCGCAACGCTCCGATCGTCATTTCGACGCCCAACCAACCGCGCGGCATCGTCGAGGAAGTGGCGTACGCGCCGATGATCGTCATCGCCACTCCCGGCGCCGAGCCACGCGTGCGCGGCGAACGTCCGGACGGCGGCGAATACAGCGCCGTAGCCATATTGGATGCGTGGACGAGCCTGTATGCGCTTGGCATGGATGCGCGCATCGATACGCTGACGAATTGGATGCGCGTCGTCTCATTATGCGCGCCGCGGAACAGAGGCGGGCAGGCCTTGCTGGTCGGGGAAAGCGACGCGATACTTGCCGAATCGTTGATGCTGTGGGATTCCGGGCGTCTTGCCGCTCAGGAATTGCAGGAGCGCGCGGAAACGGGGTTGCCGCCGGCCTTCGCCGCCGCCTGCGTGTGGGGGCAGCGCGAGGCGGTGCGATTGCTGCTGCGGCGCATCGGCGTGCTCGGCGGCGAATGGGCGACGGTACAGGGGCCGGAGGGCGCGATGCCTGCCGTGCTCGGCCCTGTTCCGATTCCGCCGCCGAATACCGTGGACGCCCGCGAATTGGAAGGCACGGATGACCGCGTCAAAGCCGTGGTGCGCGTGGCGCCGTCGCGTCGTGCCGAATTGGCGTTGCGGCTTCGGCGGGAAAGCGCCAGACATTTCGCGGCACGCGAGCCGGGGGAGCTGCGCTTCCAGCTGGATCCGAAAGATCTCATCTGAAGACGTCACGCTCGTCGCCGTGCCGTGAAACGATGGATACGAATACGATTCGGCATGATGCAACGGAGGAACGATGAAGGGTTGGCCGGGAGAGCCGGATATGGAATACGACGTGCTGGTGTCTGACGACGCGGCCGCAGCCAATGCCGGAAAGCCGATCACGGATGTGATTTTCGATTTCGGCAATGTGCTGATCTATTGGGAGCCGGGCGCCGCGCTGCTGCCGCGCTACCGTCAGGAAACCATCGACCGTTTCCTCGACAATGACATTTCCGGTTTTTACGATGCGAACGACATGATGGACGGCGGCGCGACGCAGCGTGAGGCCATCGCCTGGATGCGCGCCACGCACGGCGACCAGTGGGCCGACATGCTCGAATATTATGTGGCGAACTTCCGCGACACATTGACGGGCATCGTGCCGGGCGCGCGCGTGCTGGTCAAGGACCTGAAGGAAGCCGGCATCGGCGTGTGGGGCCTGAGCAATTGGGAGAAGGAGATGTTCTCCGAAGCCGAACGCCAATGCGACATCCTCGAGGATCTGGACGGTCGCCTCGTGTCGGGCTTCGTCAGGATGCGCAAGCCGCATAAGGAAATCTACGAACGCGCATTGCAGGAATTCGGCATCGCCGCGGAAGGCGCGGTCTTCGTCGACGACAAGGCCATGAACATCGTGGGCGCGAACAAGGCGGGCATTCGCGGCGTGCGTTTCAGCGACCCGGTGAAGCTGCGCGAACTGCTGATCGGGAAAGGCGTTGGCATTCCGGCACTGCAATAGCGGAGCGCCGCGGAAATTCCGCCGATCCGCATGATGTTGCCGGATGATTGGATGGTGAAGGAGCGAGGAATATGCTGAAAGTCCTTTTTGCAGGCACTCCGGAAGTGGCGGTGCCGTCGCTGCGCGCGCTGGCCGTGGACGGCGAGCGTTTCGAGGTCGTGGCGGTATTGACCCGTCCCGATGCGCCTACGGGCCGCGGCCGCAAACTGATGCCCAGCCCGGTGAAGCAGGCCGCTGTGGAATTGGGGCTGCCCGTCATCGAATCGGATCCGGGGGAGGAAACGTTCATCGCGGAATTGGCCGCCACAGGCGCGCAGGCCGCCGCAGTGGTCGCGTATGGAAAGATCCTGAAGCAGGATGTGCTTGAAGCGCTGCCGATGGGCTGGTACAACCTGCATTTCTCCCTGCTGCCGTTGTGGCGTGGCGCGGCTCCGGTGCAGCGTTCGATCTGGTCCGGCGACGATGTGACCGGGGTCAGCGTGTTCCGTATCACGCGCGGCATGGACGCAGGCCCGATCCTGGCGCAGGAGACCGTTCGCATCGGCGCTCATGAGACGGCCGGGGAACTGTTGGGCCGTCTTGCCGAAGACGGGGCGCCTCTGCTGGCCGCATCCCTGCTGGGCATGGAGGAAGGCCGGATCATTCCGAGCGAACAGCCGCAAGGCGTGTACGAGACCGCCGCGAAGATCACCGTCGAGGACGCGCATATCCGATTCGATGTGCCCGTATTCGCCGCCGACCGTCAAATCCGTGCGTGCACGCCGAATCCTGGGGCATGGTGCACCTTGCATAACGGCGATGACGAGGCGACGTTGCATGTGCTGCGCGCACAGCCCGCCGATATGACGAATCCGAACGCGCCCAAGGAACTGGCCGCCGGCGTATTGCAGGCCGGCAAGAAGAACGTGTGGGTCGGCACGGCCAGCGAGCCGTTGGAACTTCTGGAAGTCAAAGCGCAGGGCAAGAAGGCCATGCATGCCGCCGACTGGGCCCGTGGAGCGCGTCTGGCCGAAGGCGCGTACTGCAATTGATCACGTTCGAAAGCGGTTCGGGACGGTTCCAATCGAATCGGCGTGAACCGCTTTCACCATATTTGCGCATGGATTTCATAGGACGCGTAATCAGGAAGACCGTACGTCTCAATGGAGAACGGCCGTGTTCCGCCTGCGGGCGGCCAATCGACGAAAGTGCCTTGACCGCCGATGATGGATCCGTCGGCGTCTCGTAGAACCAATGACACATTTACCGATGATGATGATTCCCTCAGCTTCGCATTGTCCTGACTGATGCTGATGCGTCCTGTGAAGGTTATGCCGTCATCGTCAGTGACGATTTCCTTCGTATCGGAAACAGCGAACACCACGGCGTCCGTTGAAGTGTCCAGCTCATGGGATTGTGGGTCGAGTATGACGAAATCCACACGTGCCGGGGCCACGCCATCCCCGGCCAGACCGCTGAAATATGTCGTCTGGCCGGCGAAGGCATAGTTCAGCACCTGCGTATCCGAAAATATGATGCCATCCTGGTCATCGTATCCGGTGATTTCTATGGAGGGGAATTCGACATTGACCGAATCGCTGGTGTTGCGCAAACCCACCGCGTAGTTTACGAAACCGTTTTCCGCCGACCATCCGGTCTCCACCAGCTCCAGGGGATTGCCCGTTGCGACGGCGTCGTCATCCGGCACGGTGCCGTCCTTCGCTTCACTGTCCTTCGTCTCGTCGTTTTTCGCTTCACCGTCTTTCGGCATGCCGCCGGCGGTGTCAGCGGTATCGGGCGATGCCTGCGACGACGCATCGCCCTGCCGTCCGGAATCGAAAAGGGTGCTTGCGCGGTCTGAAAGGAACGGGACGCCGGTCGTCGGCACCGTCGCCAATACGACGACGACAAGGAGTGCGGCGACGGCGACGACCATGACGCGCACGGCATGATGTGGCGGAACCGCAGTGGTCTTTCGCGCGATCCCCATGCCGTTGTCGCGGTTCTGCATGGTACCGTACCCGGTCTCGTAGATGTCGCGGCCGGATCTGAGCGCTTCCAGCAGATCGTCGGCGCTCTGGTACCGTGCGCTCGGCTCGAATGCGCATGCGCGCCTGATGATCGCATGCAGATCAGACTTATCCGCCAATGTCCCGTCCAGCGCGGATTCGTAATGCTCGGCATCTGGGAACACGCCGGTCAGCATGGTGCCGAGGATTCTGCCGATGGAATACACGTCGGAGCGCACATCCGTGCGGGCGAATCCGTATTGTTCCGGGGCGGCGAAACCGTATGTCCCCAAAATGGTGGTGTCACGGTCGCCGTGCGATTCGTGGCCGAGCTCACGGGCGATGCCGAAATCGATGATATGCGCGCCATCATCGGCGACGATGACGTTTGCCGGCGTGATATCGCGGTGAAGGATGCCGGCATGATGCACGGCAAGGATCGCCTCGCAGATCTGCATGGTCAGAGCGACGGCTTCATCGACGCCGATCGCGCCATGGTCGTCAAGATATTGCGACAGCGTCTCTCCCGGCACGTACTCGATGATGACCGCGAAGCAATCGGGAAGCTCATACATGGCCGCCACATGGGGGATGCGGTCGCATCCGAGACCGTTCAACGAGGCCCATACGGAACGCCGGGCCAGAGCCGAAGGGATCTTCTTGCGGACGAACGGCCCGACGCCGTCGATGGTCACCAGTTCCGTGACGCCATATGGTCCGCGAGCGAGCGTACGTTCGACATGATAGGCGTCATCGATGTCCATCGCGTGCATGGCCTGGGAATCGTTCACGGCATCGCCTTCGTGTCTGCTTCGGGTGTGTCGCCTGCGGCGTCGTCATCGTTGCGCAGCGTCGGTTCGCCCAAACGACGCAGTTCGTCTTCGGTCGCGTTCAGATCGAAACCGTTATTGACGCACCAGATGATGATCGCGTCGCGGCGTCGTTTGCACCACAGCTCATTCGTTCCCGCGAGGCGGAGCAGACGCTGCGTTTCGCGCAGATCGCAGTTGAGCCCGATGGCGAGCATCAGCGCATGTTCGCGTCCTGGCCGGCTTTTGCCCGTAAAGATGTCGTAGACGACGGTGGCGTTGATGCCCGACTCGCGTGCCAGCACGGAACGTTTCATATGCTGGCGATCCAACAGCTGCCAAAGATAATCCTGCAGGCTGTGTTCCTCGAACTGCCCCTGAGCCAGATAGGAATCCACATCGTCGCTTTCCAACAGCCGCTCCAGCAGCTCTTCGGTCAGATGCTTGTCGAACATGGTGGGCCTTCCTGCATGATATTGGCGGTGCGTCGACGTCCGCCGTTTGTTTCGAGGAGACGGCAACAGCGACCACATCATATCGGATGCCCTGCATGCGATATTCAGTCGGCGGCTGAGGCCGGATTCACTTATTCCAACAATAATGGCGTCATTGACGATGTCGATACGGCAATGATATGCCCTGTCCCTCGTCGCCGTATCCATCCTGCGTCCACGAGAAAGGGGACTGCAATGAAGAAGTCGTTGGCGTTTCTGTGCTCTTTTGCCTTGGCGGCGTCGCTTGCGCCTGCGGTACGGGCAATGATGCGTCGTCGGTGAATGCTGCCGCGGGAAGCGCGTCGGAGAGTGCCGTCGAAAGATCAGATAATACGAAGCATGATCAAGAGAAGACGAAGAAGGATCAAGAGAAGGATGCAACGGCAATGCCGGTAGAGGCGTCCTCCCTTGACGAGCTTGAAACCGAAATCATGTCCTATGTTGATGGACAGGTCGCGCAGATGAGGGCCGATTACGATACGTTGGTCGCGAAGATCGACGGTTATGACGCGTATACGGCCAACGTCGAACAGGTGCAGGGATACTACGATCAGGTATTGGCCGGCACATCGGACATATGCCTGCAATTGCGTCAGTACGCGATTGATTACGCGAATCTTGCCAGTTCCCTTGGCGAGGATTTCGATGACCAATATGACGATCTCGAGGGCATATACGACGTCATCTACGATGATGCCGCCGACGAGGTGTATGACGGCATCTATGATGATCTGTCATCCGATCTTTACGATCAGTTCTATGATGGCGTAGTGTCGGACGGCAACGATCTGGTGCCGTACGACGAGTGGTCCGACGCCAGTTCCGAAGCATATGACATGTGGTCGGACACGATGTCGGATGTATACGACGAGTGGTCCGACGCGGAATCCGACATCTACGATTTCTATTCGGATGTGCAAGGCGACCTGTACGACAATGATTCGGAGAAATTCGACGAGCATGTCGCCGAATTCCAAGCTGATGTAGATGCGTTGAAGCAGGAAGCCGCATAACCTGAACCACCCGTTCAGACGGAGCCGCTGTCCGGTCGGATCGCTCTCGTCTGACGGTTTTGGTCGCTGTTTTCGGCGTGTTGCGGTCAAAACCGTCAAGGGAAGGTGGTCGTGCAGCGGAATGTCATGCGGAACGTTGCTTTCCCTGACGGTTTTGGTCGCCAACCTCGGCGTGTTGCGGTCAAAACCGTCAGAGGGGTTGGTCTGCGCGGCGGGGTGTTGTGCAAGGCGTTGCTTTCCCTGACGGTTTTGGTCGCGACACGCCGTTGTGTGCGGTCAAAGCCGTCAGAAGAAGGTGGTGCGGGCGGCATTCGGGGTTTAGTCCAGCAGATCCAGCACCAAGGAAAGGTCGCGCCGGTCGATGGTGCGGGCGGCGGCGGCCTTGGTGCGCGGTTTGGCGCAGAAGGCGACGCCGAGGCCGGCGGCCTGGATCATGGGGATGTCGTTCGCGCCGTCGCCTACGGCCACGGTCTGCGACATCGGCAGGTCCTCCGCCCGCGCCCATGCGCGCAGCGCATCCAGTTTGACCTGCTTGGTGACGATACGGCCCATCGTGCGGCCGGTCAGCCGTCCGTCGACGACTTCGAGACGATTCGCGATCCAATGGTCGAGATTCATGTCGGCGGCGATCATATCGACCACTTCGTGAAAGCCGCCCGACACCACGCCGACCTTCCAGCCGTGCGCATGCAGCGTGTCGATAAGCGTCCGCGCGCCCTGAGTCGCATGCAGCGAACGGTGCACGTCATTGAACACCGAAGCGGGCAACCCTTCCAATAAGGCGACGCGTGCGCGCAAGGCCTGCTCGAAATCCAATTCGCCGTTCATCGCGCGCGCGGTGATGCCGGCGATGCGTTCGCCGGCTCCCGCCGCTTCGCCCAACTCGTCGATGACCTCCTCATCGATCAGCGTGGAATCCACATCCATCACCAACAGTCCGGGCCGAGCCAGCATCGGGCGCGGCCGGCTCTCGTCAAAGGCTTGCAACGTTACTTCAGGCATGGTTCCGATTGTCGCAACGCTTTCCGACAATCGGAACCATGGATTCTACGGTATCGGCAAACACCGCCGATGAAATGGCTGAAGTCAACGACCGATTGCGTGCGAAGAACCATGCGTTGGCGCAGGCGTTGAATCGTGCCGGGAAGGAACTGGCGAAGGCCAAGGCGCAGCTGACGCAGCTCGCCCATCCGCCGATGAGCTTCGCCACGATGATTCGCGTCGACTCATGCCGCACCGACGAACAGGGCGTGCAGCATGCGGCGGCGGAGATCGTATCCGGCAACCGCCGTCTGATCGTCCCCGTCGCGGCGAATCTCCCGGCCTCCCGCCTGGAGCCGGGCCGTACCGTATTGCTGAACGAAAACATGGTCTTGGTCGAACAACGCGACCATGAAACCGTCGGCATCGTGCGAACGGTCAAGCAGGCGTTCGACGATGGCCGGCTGCTGGTCGCCGATACGGGCGGCAACCTCACCCTGGTGCGGCGCGCCTCGGCGCTCGCCCACACGTCGTTCAATCCTGCCGATCGCGTGATCGTCGACGCTTCGGGGCGCATCGCACTGGAGGCGTTGCCGGGGGAGAACGACGCCGATCTGGTGTTGGAAGAGACTCCGGACGTGTCCTTCGACGATATCGGAGGATTGGACGAGCAGATCGAACGCATCCGTGACGCGGTGCAGCTGCCGTTCCAGCATCGGGCGCTGTTCGAACGGTATCATCTCAATCCTCCCAAAGGCGTGCTCCTGTACGGGCCTCCCGGCAACGGCAAGACGCTGATCGCCAAGGCCGTGGCGCACGCCTTGTCGCAAGGCGACGGCAAAAGCGGCCAAGGCGGCGTGTTCCTGTCGGTCAAAGGCCCGGAATTGCTCAACAAGTTCGTCGGCGAATCCGAACGGCTCATCCGTCTGATCTTCCAACGCGCGCGCGAACGCGCCGAAGAAGGCCGGCCCGTCATCGTGTTCATCGACGAAATGGATTCCCTGCTGCGCACGCGCGGTTCAGGCATCTCGTCCGATGTGGAAACCACCATCGTCCCGCAGTTCCTCGCAGAACTCGACGGCGTGGAACGACTGGACAATGTGATGGTGATCGGCGCGTCCAACCGCATCGACATGATCGACCCGGCGGTATTGCGCCCGGGACGTTTGGACGTGAAAATACATGTGGAACGTCCAGGCGCGGCGCAGGCGCAGTCCATCATCCGCCACTATCTGACCGACGACCTGCCGTTGCTGGAAGGCCTGGACGCCGATGCGCTGGCCGCCATGATGGTGGAGGACATCTATGATGAAACGTCAAGCCGAAGCCTGTGCGACGTATGCGACGAGCACGGCCATTGGGAAACGCTGCAGCTCGCCGACGTCGTTTCCGGCGCCATGCTGAAGAACATCGTCGACAGGGCGAAGACCAAAGCCGTCAAGGCGTCCATCCGCATGGGCCGGCCTGTGGCCATCGACGCCGGACTGCTTGCGGATGCGGTGAACGAGGAATTCGATGAGACACGGGATTCCGTTCTGGACGCCGATGCGGAACAATGGGGGCGGATCAACGGATTGGACGCCGGACGGATCACGCGCATACGCGCGCATCAGGCCGAAACCAACAGTCAATGACGCATCGACGATGCATCGATACCATATCAGAACCGCAGGCAGCGGCGACAAAGAAATCCAAGCAGTGAAGGAAACCGATGAGCGTACGTCGAGTGATGGGCACCGAAACCGAATATGCAGTCTCCAGCCCGGACGGCCAGCCATATAATCCGGTACGTCTGTCATTCGACGTGGTCGCCGCCGCAGCCACGCCCGAAACGCGGCATATCCGATGGGACTACCGTCAGGAGGACCCCGTCAACGATGCCCGCGGCATCCGCATGGAACGCGCCGCCGTACATCCCGACATCCTCACCGACGCGCCGCAGCTGAACATCACCAACGTCATTGCCCCCAACGGCGGGCGCATCTATGTCGACCACGCGCATCCCGAATACTCCGCGCCGGAAACCCGCGACCCGTTCGAAGCGGTGGCCTACGATCACGCCGGCGATCTGCTGATGCTGCAGGCGGCAAGCAAGGCCAGTGAGGAGACGGGCCGGCCGATCGAACTGCACCGCAACAACGTGGACGGCAAAGGCGCCAGCTGGGGCACGCACGAAAACTACATGATGCGCCGCAGCGTGCCCTTCGACGACGTGACCAGACTGATGACCGCGCATTTCGCCACGCGCCAGATCTATACGGGATCCGGACGCGTCGGCATCGGCGAACACAGCGAACAGGCGGGCTTCCAGCTAAGCCAGCGTGCGGACTACTTCCACATGAAGGTCGGACTGCAAACCACATTCGACAGGCCGATCGTCAACACGCGCGACGAATCGCACGCCACGGCCGACCAGCGCCGACTGCACGTCATCGTCGGCGACGCCAACCGTATGGACACGCCGCAGATACTCAAACTCGGCGTCACCAGCATGCTGCTCTGGCTGCTCGAACACGCCGATGAGGCGGGAATCGACCTGAACGAACTATGGCCGCGCATCCTGCCGGCCGATCCGGTCGAAGCCATGCACCTGATCTCGCATGATCTGACGCTCGGCGCGGAATTCCCGCTCGCAAACGGCGATCCGGCCACGGCATGGTCCATACAGGTGAATCTGCGCGCCACCGTCTACGCGGCGGCGGCGATCGTCTACGGCGTCAATACGAAAGGCGACCCGGCATGGCCCGACCGTTCCACGGCCAACATCATGGCGATGTGGGGGCAGGCGCTCGCCGACATCGCCGCGATCCGCCACGCCGACAACGACGCGCGACTGGGCATGGCCAACGAAGCCTCGCGTCTCGAATGGCTGCTCAAATGGCAGCTGATGGAACGGCTGCGCCGCAAAGCCGGATGCGAGTGGGATGATACGCGCATCCGCGCGCTGGACCTGTCCTGGGCCGCCCTTGATCCGGCGAAGTCGGTATGGGAGCGTCTGCGCGCCGGCACGGAGCGTGCGATCGGCGACAAGGAGACGCAGAAGGCCGCAGCCGAAGCCCCCGCCGATACCCGTGCGTGGATGCGGGCCCGGATCGTGAACCGTTTCGCGCGGGAAGTCGTCGCCGTATCCTGGACGCATGTGACGGTGCGTGACGAACGTTCCGACAGCGGGACGCTGACCCTTGACATGTCCGATCCGCTGGCCTTCACGCGGCAGGCGGACATCGGGGACGCCGCACATAGCGCGGCCGATATGCTCGGCATGCTCGGCGCATGATGCCGGGGCGCATCCTGTCGCGTATCCCGTGGCGCGGCATCGCCTCGCAAAAAGCGCCATGCGGCGCCGTTGTGCGATCTCGTCACAAGGCGAACGCACGTAAGACCATATGCGAACGGTCACATGTGACAGTCGTGTGTAACATCTGCTCGTAACATTGCCGCGTAACATTCAGTCGGGTAAAACATCATCTGTTTCGGATAGAATGAACCTAGTTGATGGAGAAGAACGGACGAGAAGCCACGGATGCAGGAAGGCGTTGCGGCTTGCAGGAACATGAAGCCGGCCTGCGGGGCCGGCGCACGATGAAGACCGGGATGAAACAGGAATAAGAGGAACCATGACACAGGAACTACGCGCAATCGCATTGGAAGCCGCACGCATCATGCAGGATGCCGGCAAGCACGCTTTGACCGAACAGACGAATCCGCGTGATATGAAAAGCCTGCAGCTTTCGGAGGACCACCTGCATTTCACCTCCGATCTGGACAAGCGCCTGAACCAATTCATCAGCAATCGACTGACCTATATCGACGTGTTCGACGGATTCTGGCAGTTCCGTCCGGAGGAGCCCCATCCCGGCGAACGGTACTGGTGCGTCGGAGGCATCGACGGCGTGATCAATTTCGCCCGTAACATGTCCGAATGGACGATCACATTGACGTTGTTCGAATTCAACGAAGAGTGCTCCGCACAGCCGATCATCGGCATCGTGCATGCCCCGGGCCTGGGATTGACCTATCTGGCCGTCAGGGGCAACGGCGCGATTCGCATTCGCAGGACGCCGATCGGCGATAAGCGTGAGAAGATCATGCCGTCGACCACGCCGCATCTGGACGGATCAGTCATCAGCTTCGGCATGTCGTATGTGCAGGACGAATCCAAGCACACCCTTGACGTGGTCGGTCAGATCGCGGGCAAGCCGGCGGACATCAAACGCGTCGGACCGGCCTCGTTGGACCTGTGCAAGGTCGCGGACGGCACGTACGACGCCTATTTCGAATCGAATCTGCACAGTTGGGATGTGCCTGCCGTATCCGCGGGCGCCATTGTGATCTGGGAGGCTCAGGGAACGCTGCGCACGTGGAACGGCGGCACCGTCCACTGGCGCCGCGAAAACGATGTGGTCGCAACGAACGGCATCATCGACGACGAGTTGTGCGCCTATCTGCGCTGATGCAGGCGCAGGCCGATGCCGGCGCGCATGCCGGTATCGGCGGCCCGGAAAACACGTCCGAGAATCAGGAAAGGGATTGATTATGCCTCAGGAATTCGCGCATGCGCAGTCGGCGCAGCGGAACAACGATGAGGAGCAGGTCGCTGCGGCCGCCGCATCGCAGGATATGTCCGACATGTTGGATGCGGTTTTGGGCGATATCGAATCGGTGCTTGAATCCAACGCGGAGGAATACGTGGGCAGCTTCGTGCAGAAGGGCGGTGAGTGATGCCCCAGCTGCGTGACAGCGCCAGCGGCATCGTCACCGGACGAACCCGTCGAGAGATCGACGGGTTCTGCCGTATTTTCGGCTTGGAAACCGAATACGGCGTCAGCGTGACGGGCACGGACCGGCCATGTGATGCCGGACAGGTCGCGATGACGATGTTCCGCCCGCTGATAAGCGCATCGCGTTCGACGAATACGTATCTGACGAACGGGTCCCGTCTGTATCTCGATGTCGGTTCCCACCCGGAATATGCGACGGCGGAGGCGGCCGATCCGTGGGATGCGGTCGCATTGGACGCCGCGGGTGAGCGGATCATGCGTTCGTTGGCCATGGACGCCGAGCGAGTGCTGCAGGCCACGCACGGCGCGCAGGCACGCATCCACCTGTTCAAAAACAATGCGGATTCCGCCGGCCACTCGTTCGGATGCCACGAGAACTATCTGGTGCGCCGTTTTGTGCCGTTGCAGACCGTGGAGCATGAGCTGCTGCCGTTTCTGATCACACGTCAGATCTTCACCGGGGCGGGGCGCATGACGCCTGCCGGTTTCGAAATCACGCAGCGTGCCGGCTTTCTGGATGAGGCCGTCTCATCGGCGACGACGCGATCGCGTCCGATGGTGAACACCAGGGACGAGCCGCATGCCGATCCCGAAGCGTTCCGCCGCCTGCATGTCATCATCGGCGATTCGAACCGTTCGCAATGGGCGACGATGATGAAGCTGGCGACGACGCATCTTGTGCTGTGTGTGATCGAACAGTGCCATCGTGATGGCGTTCCCACCGGGTTCGCCGATTTCGCCTTTGCCGATGCGGGGGAGGCGAACCGTGCGGTCAGCGCCGACCTGACCTGCGGTTCCGCCGATTTCGCGATGGCGGACGGCAGCGTGATGCATGGCGGCGCGTTGGGAATGCAGTATCGCTATTTGGATGTTGTGGAGCGGTTCGTCGATGCGCACCCCGAAGTGGCCGATTCCTTGCCGCGTACCGGTGCGGCGCAGGTGCTGCAGGATTGGCGTGACGTGTTGGACATGCTGCGTGACGGCGACATGCGGCGCTTGTCCGACCGCATCGACTGGGTGGCGAAGCGTGCGTTTTTCGACGGTCTGGAAAGACGTCGCGGGCCGATCGCCGCCGCCAGGGCCGAACAGTTGGACATGGACTATCACGACATCGTCAACGGCAGCCTGTTCGACTCGTTGCTGCGCCACGGCATGATGCGTGCCGTGGTCGATGATGCGCAGGCCGAGTATGCGCGTGACCATGCGCCGGAAAACACGCGTGCCGCATTGCGGGGCCGGTTCATCGCCGCCGCGCGGCGGGCCGGCGTGCAATTCTCCTGTGATTGGACGCGCGTGGCCGTTACCGCGCCGTATCGACGTGAAGCGATGCTGATCGATCCGTTCGAAGCGAAAGCACAGGATGATTCCGATTTCACGGTCCTGATGCGGATGCTGACCGATCGGAGCGAGCAGGCGTAGGGCGGCGTGGTACGAAGCCGCAGAAGGCGAAAGGATATGAAAAATCGGGGCATCCTCATTCAGGATGCCCCGATCCTTCGGGCATGTAAAGGCCTGACAGCTTACTTGGTGACGGCCTTCTTCAGCAGGGAGCCTGCGGAGATGCGCACGCCGTAGGTGGCAGGGATCTCGATGGTTTCGCCGGTGCGCGGGTTACGGCCGGTGCGGGCGGCGCGCTTGACACGTTCGGCGGAGAACAGGCCGGTCAGCTTCAGGCCTTCGCCGGACTGCATTGCCTCGACGAACACGTCCTGGAAAGCGTTGACAGCAGCTTCAGCCTGAGCCTTGGTCAGGTTAGACTTCTGCGCGATCTTCGAGACGAGATCAGACTTGTTGTATGCCATAAAGCATTCCTTCTTAAGTCAGGGGATATCCTGCTTACCCGAATATCCACGTTCATAGTGAATATTAGCGCATCATCCCGTCAAATTGGCGATTTTTCAGTGGTTTTTAGCAGTTTTCCACCATGGGGTGACGAAAAACGCCTGATTCAGATCAGATTTCGCCGGTCCAGCCACTTCATCGCGGCCGCTCCGATCGGAATACGCAGCCAGTAGAAGGCCACGCGATAGACCAACGTCGCGGACAATGCGATGGGGGAGGGGATGCCGATCGCGCTGAAGGACACCGAAAGAGCGGCTTCGACGGCGCCCAGGCCACCGGGCGTCGGGACGGCGGACCCCAGCATATTGGCCAGCAGGAAAATGAACGTCGTTTCAAACGGGTTCGTCGGATAGCCGAACGCCAGCAGTGCGGCCCAGAATCCCAGTCCGGTGGCGATGTTGAGAATGATCGATCCGATCAGGCCGATGGCAAGGCGCTTCGGCTGCGTGACCACGTCAACCAAGGCCCTTGCATACCGTTTGACCAATGGCAGGTATGTTCTGATGATGAACCTGCGCAGAGGCGTGATCGCCAAAGCCACGGAAACAGCCAGCGCGATGACCGTGATCGCGATGATCAATGTATTGGTCGGAATCATTCCCGACAGTGTGTTGCGTCCGGTGAATATGCCGATCAGCAGGACCAAAGCGACGGTGGTGCCGGCCTGGATCACCGCGACCGCGCTCATGATCGCAGTCGCCTTGGTGCCGCGATAGCCGCTATGCCGCAGGAACTGCAGATTCACGAAGGCGGGTCCGATGCCTGCGGGCATGGATACTGCGGTGAAGCCGGAAGCCATCTGCGAACACATCAGCGCAAAGGGCTTGCGGTGCTCCTTATCCATGAACGCGCCCAAAGTCAGTGCGGATCCGCCCCATGCGACGAATCCGAAAGCGACGCATAGCAATGCCATGGTGAGATTCGCCTCACGTACCGCTTCGATCATCTCGTCGGGCTTGAGCTGGGTGAATACGACGGAAACGGCGATCACCAGCAGAGCGATGGCCAGGAACGAGCGCAGGGAGAAACGGGACAGCGTCACAGGCTCCATCGTGTCGGCCATGTCCGGGGAAGCGAGGGCCTTCAATCCGGAACGCAGCCGTTCCAGCAGATGCTTGTTCCAGTTGGGCATCGAACGCGTCGCCGCAGGCACTGCGGCCTTTTGCACGAACGGGGCGAGATTGATCAGCTGCTCGTCGTTCCACACTTTGCGGGCATCGGCGATCGTGCGTTCCGGGCCGATAAGCGTACTGAACAATGCAAGCAGCTGCACCTGGTCCAGGGCGCGATTACTCGGACCGCTGGCGTAATCTCCGTTATGCCAACCCGCGATGATGGGCGTGCCGTCTTCCATGCGAGCCAATGTGTCGGCGGTCAGACGACGATGTGTGTATCCGCGGTGATGCGCCTTTCTGAGATAGGTCATAAAAGCGATGACATCGTCATCGGTCAGTGTATTGAGATTGCACTCCAACGGCATGCGCGTAACGTTCAGGACCAGAATCGAGGATTCGCCGCTGTCGATGACCCCGTACGGCTCCGGTGCGGGCAGGCCGATGCTCCTCAGGCCCAACAGCATGGTGTAATGATGATGATGCGCGTCGATGGCGGAACGGTCTTTTCTCATCGAGACCCCGGACAGGCGGATCCACTGCCAAAGCTGATTCAGATAGCCTGCGATCTGATTCTGATTGTCCAGAACGGATACCGTATAGCGGTTGCCTGCATCGTCATATGCGTCGTAGATACGGGAGTTTTCGACAAGATCGTCGTCAAGGTCGGCGCGCAGTATACCGGTGTCCGAGTGCGATTCGGTACGGCGTTGAAGTCTGGAGATATCGAGTCCAAGAGCATGAAGCGCGTGCACGATCTGCATGCCCCACACGCCGTTGTTCTGCGTTCCCATGATGAAGCGGATGACCATGCCGATGGCGCGACCGGTCGCGAACGCCAGCAACGCGCCGGTCAGCGAATGCCAGGACAGCACCACCATCAGCACCGCAACCGTGTAGAGCGCGTTCCAGCCCCATTTGACGGCCGAACGCATACGCCTTGGGCCGGCCGTCGTCAGAAACGCCGCCATCGCCGCGTAGAAATCAGGCAACAGGCCTACCCCCGATTGCGTTTGAGGCAGCGACGACGATGACAACGACGCGACCAGCAGGGGATCGGCTATATGTGAAATCAGCCATGAGACGGCCCATACCGCCGCGAACCCGCATAGCAGCGCAATCAACGACACGGCGGATTGAAGCCATTCCGCATTGATCAGCAGCTGCACGAGCACGCTGACGGTTATGGCGACGATGGCGATCTGCTGCAGAAGGGATGAAGGAACGTCGACAAGCCATTCGACCGCTTTGCCGGCGCTGTGGATATCCGATTCGACACCCAACGTGACGCCTTTGAGATATTGCGTGAACAGCAAGATTACGACGATGCCGGCGACCGCCGCCGCGGCATGGATGAGGTCCGCGAAGTCTCTGGTGCGGCGAGGCCTCACGTCTTCGATATGAACGTTCGGAACGGATTGGTTGATGACGTCTGACACGTATTCCGCTTTCATATGATTTGCCTCGACCGGTGTATCCGGGTTTTCGGCATACGCGAACGAGGCGTCAGATCCGTCGGCCGGACAATGCGGCGATAATGTCCGGCCGACGGGATGCTTATGATTCAGCGCTGAAAATCAACCAGCTTGGAAGCGACGCCGGTGTAGGACGCCGGAGTCAAAGCCTTCAGGCGCGCCGCGGCGGCATCGTCGAAGGCGAGGCCGTCGATGAAGTTCTCCACGTCCGCCTTGCTGATCTCGTGGCCGCGCATCAGCTTCTTGACCTTTTCATAAGGCTGGTCCATACCGGGCAGGCCGGCCAGTTCGCAGGCGCGCATCGCGGTCTGGATCGGCTCGCCAAGCACCTCCCAGTTGGAATCCAGTTCGCGTTCGATCACGATATCGTTCGGATGGATGGATTCCAGACCGCCCTTGAGGTTGTACAGCGCCAGCACCGAATAGCCCAATGCGGAGCCGATATTGCGCTGCGTGGTCGAATCGGTCAGATCGCGCTGCCAGCGGGATTCCACCAGCGTGGCGGACAGCGTGTCAAGCAGCGAGCACGACAGTTCCAGATTCGCTTCGGCGTTTTCGAAACGGATCGGATTGACCTTGTGCGGCATCGTGGAGGAGCCGGTGGCGCCCTTGACCGGGACCTGAGCGAACACGCCGCGTGAGATGTACATCCACACGTCAACGCACAGGTTATGCATGATGCGGTTCGCGTGGCTGATCGTGCCGTACAGCTCGGCCTGCCAGTCGTGGGATTCGATCTGCGTGGTCAGCGGATTCCACGTCAGGCCCATGCGGTTGGTGACGAATTCGCGGGAGACGGCGATCCAATCGACGTCCGGGCATGCGGCCAGGTGGGCGCCGAACGTGCCGGTGGCGCCATTGATCTTGCCCAGATATTCCTGGGCGCGGACCTTGCCGAGCTGACGGTTCAGACGATACACGTACACGGCGAGTTCCTTGCCCAGCGTGGTCGGGGTCGCCGGCTGGCCGTGCGTCAGGGAAAGCAGCGCCTTGTCGCGGTAGTCCTCGGCCTTGGCGGCAAGATGGTCGACGATGGCCTGCGCGTCCGGCAGCCACACCTGTTCGATGGCGTTCTTCACGCAGCGGGCGATGGAAAGGTTGTTGATGTCTTCGGAGGTGCAGGCGAAATGCACGAGCGTCTTCAGCTCGGACAGCTGCGTCTTGCGGCCAAGCGCCGCTTCCGCCTTGTCCAGCTGATCGTCGATATAGTATTCGACGGCCTTCACGTCATGGTGGGTGACGGCTTCATGCGCCGCATGCCGGGCGATGCCTTCGGCGTCGAACTGTTCGGGAATCGCGCGCAGGAATGCCTGCTCGTCCTCATCCAGCGGATCCACTCCGGCGACGATGGGCTGATTGCCGTTGCCTTCGAAACCGTTGGCCAGCAGGATCATCCATTCGACTTCGACACGCATGCGCTCACGGTTCAAAGCCGGTTCGCTCATGTATTCGACAAGCGGCGCGGTGGCGTTATGATAGCGGCCATCCAGAGGGGTCAATGCGATTGCGGGGGAGATGTCGGTAAGCTTCATACCCAACAGAGTACTTGCAGCCGTAAACCTGAAGCCCGTGGCGTGAGTCAGCGCGATCATTATCGGCCGGTCGTGCTCATGGTCATCGTCGACTGCGAAGGCGCCACCGTCGCGGATTTCGTCATTCGACCCTGCCAATAGGTGGTCTCCACCAGCTCCCCGTCAAGAACGTCCTGGAAATGCTGCTCGTGCCGCTGCAATGCGGGGGAGCCTAGGTCGGTCGCGTTCCTGTATGCGGCCTGATGGTATTTCAGCCAATGCGTTATCTCCTTGCCGTCGGACTGATCCTTTACCGTCGCGCCGATAAACGGGTTCAACGTGCCTGCCCCCATGCCGGGCGTGCATGATCCGTCGTCATTGACGGTGGTCGAAACGCTGTCGGGAATATACGTGGATGTTCCCCGGACGGTAAGCCATGTGTCGGTCGCCGGATTCTCCGCGCCATCCAACGCCGCGACCAGCTCGTCGTCGATCTCCACGCTCGTCACCCACGTGCCCTCGTCGACCGGATGATTCGCGACGGGGGAGCCCGCCGTAACGATATGCTCGATATTGTAGGCGTCGCTCCAATCCGAAGCCAACGTCGCGGCCACGATCCCTCCCTGCGAATGGCCGACCATGGCGACCGGATCGTCCGCGCCGATGCCGGCGCGTTCCATCGCCTCCGCCACCATGCGCGCGCTGTCGGCGTTCATGCGCCGTGTCCTATCGCCGCTCATCAGCTCGATGTTCTGCGGCCATCCGAACGGGGAATCCGGTTTGCCGTCGGTTCCGGGAATCGTCACCAGCCAAGACGTCGAACCGTCGGAGCGACGATATCGCGAAATCGCGATCGTGCCGTATTCCAGACCGCTGTTCAAATCGATCTTGCCCAAACGCTCCTCCCCGAGCCGTCGCAGGCTTTCCATCGCCTCGGCCACGGAATGCGGCTCCTGGATCACATCGGCATCGGAGACGACCTGTTTGACCTGCAAGGCATTGCCCTGGAACAGGTCATATGCCGGTGCCGTCACTCCGGACAGACGTTTGGCGGCGGTATTGACCTCATCGGTGCGTGCCAGTCCTTTTTTGACGGGCACCGATCCGACCATCGCGCCCAAACCGCCCATAAGCCCCTCCTGCGCCCAAGAAGTGGAGGTCAGCGCATGCGTGGCATTGAACCCTCCCTCGTCGATCGAACCGTATGCCGCGCCGCCAAGCGCAAGCGCCCCCGCGCCAAGCAGCGTGTATTTGGGAAACAGCTGCGTGAATCCCTGAATCAATTCGGTCAGCATCCGACGGTTCTCCGCCTCGGCCTGCGAATACAGCGAATGCGCGCGAATCAGCAGATCCGCCATCTGCGTCAACTCGTCACCCAACGCCGTGCAATCCTGCGCATGCATCGCGCAACGTTGCGCGACGCCGGCAAAAGGAAACGTCGCATGCGAAGACATGCCCGGCGACATGGACGAGCCCGCCGACGAACAGATCGGCATGGACGCATGATGCCGCTGCACGGCGATGCCGGTATCCGACCAGGAAACCGACAGGGCCCGCATGTCGGCGGCGCTCTGCACCAAGGCCTCGGCCACGGCCGTGTATTCGGCCATCGTCGCCGGCGCATACTGCGCGCCGCCGTAAATCGACGAGGTAACCTGCCAGTTCACGTCGCCATCCTTACCGTCGAGGCGATATCGGCGTCGTACAGCGCGATCCGTTCACGGATCATCGTCATGCGCTCACGGAACAGGGCGGCGGCGTTGCCGGTCCAATCGATATTCGCGGTGCGGCTGATGCTTTCGAACAAACGGTCGAAGCCGCCTCTCGCCAGACTCGCGGAGGCGTCGACCGCATCCCGGCTTTGCGCGACGACCGTATGGCAACGGCATTGCATATGGGAGAACGGTACGACCGTCTGCCGCAATGCGACGGTGCGCTGCGGCGTGAATGCGGTGTCTGCCGCTGATACGGGAGTCGCCGGTATCAGCGACGAATTATCGGCGGTGGTATACAGTGTGGTGTTCATGACACCATTCAAACCAATACGGCATTGACGTGTCCAGCCCAACGGGGGCATGTGGTCGAATGGACGGCGAAAACGATTCCTTCGGCGTGTCGTCGTTGGAAAATCAAGGAAACCGCCGAATCATCCCTGTGGATAACTTTTCGGCGGCTTCCCTGAAACGGCGATCTACCAAGGTTTTGCCTGATCGGATGAATTCCGCTGCGGATCGTCGGACGAATCGCCTTCCGTCTTTGAAGCGTCCGTGTCGTCGCCGGCATTCGACGACTGATTGTTGCGCAGCATCTCCTCGACCTGCTGCTTCTGCGCATCAGTCAGTCCCGATTCCCCGGCGGCATCGGATCGTCCGTCGGACGAAGAGCCGGAGCTTTGGGGATCGCCGGACTGCCGATTGAGCTGCGTTTGAATGCGTTCGGTTAATGTCGCCGACAAAGCGGCGTTCTCGTCGATCGCCTCGCGTAGGGCCGGCAGCAGCATCGCATGCAATGCGTCGGCCTCGCCGAACTGCGCGTCGGTCTGCTGCTGGCTGATCAGCAGCGTATTCAGATCGGCGTTCCGGTCCCGCGCCTGTTCGATATTCGCGTTCAACGTCTGCGTGGCCTGATTGTATTGCGCCAACGATGCCAGATTCACTGCCGCAAGCATGCAGGCCGCGGCGAGCGGCACCGCTGCGACGGCCAAGGCGATGCGGACGGGAATCGGCGCACGCGCCGTACGCTTCGAACCGGACCTGTTGTCGTCAAGCGTATTGTTCACAGCAGCCTCCTTGACGTGGCGATCCAGGAGCCGACCTCATACGCCAGCAGAATCAGTACGGCGACGGCGAACGGCCAGATTACAGGAGAGACGCGGGTTCGTTCCTTCACCGTCGACGTGATATGCCAGCGTTCGGATGCGGCGGCGGACAATCCGGCATCGACGGTCTGCGTCGCATCGGCGGCGATATAGGAGCCGCTCATCTCATCGGCTATGGCCATGAGCGTATCGGCATCAAGTCGGGATACGCCCGGCTCGCCGGTCGCCGGATCGAGCACCCATTCGGATTGGCCGTCAGCCCCGTCGGACGCATCGGACCCATCCGAAGACGAAGACAGGCCGTTCCCGACCAGCGGAATCCTGCCGCCCTGCGCGGAACCCACGCCAACGGTGAACGCATCATCCACGTAACGGCGCAACGACGAGAACGTTCGCCGGGTGGCGGACGACGTCTGCTCGCCGTCGGAGATCAGGTAGACGATAATCGCATCGTCAGGACGCTGCTCATGGATGTCCTTGCAGGTCACCAGCAGCTGATCGATCGGCACGTCCAAGGAAGAGCCGGTCGACAGCGAAGTCGGCTCCGTGGTCAGGGAATCGGCCCAATTGCCGATCGCCAACGTGTCGGGCGTCAACGGCACATCAACGGTGGCGTTCGCACCGAAACGCAACGCGGCGAAACTCGCGTCGGCATACATGCCGGTCAGATCGTGCACCGCCCGCTTGGCGGCGTCCAAACGGCTCATCGTATCCTGCGAGCCGTAGGAGGCGTCCTCGACGGCCATCGAGCCGGTCACGTCAACGGCGACGATCACGTCGGTGGCGTTCACGGCCCTGCTCGTCGTCGAAGAAACGACGCTCGGCGTCAACGCCATCACCGCGATCAGAACGCAGACCGCGCAGCGGCGCACGCACATGGCGAGCGTCTCATCGCTCTCGCCTGCGCGGCGTACATGCAGCACAACGCCCGCGACCGCGAACGCCAGCATCACCACCGCAATCGCGATGCCGACGGGCCAACCCAAAGCGGGGGAGAAAGACAATCCGCTCATCGCCTCAGCCTCCACGAAATCAACAGCCAGACGCATACCACAATCGCCAGTGCGAAAGTCCACCAACCGGGCGCGTCGACGACGGCCGTCTGTTCGACGCTTTCGTCGGCGTCGGCGCGACGGGAATCGATCTGACGCACCAATTCGTCAACGCTCGAACCGGAAGCGCGGGTCAGGAAAATGCCGCCATGCGACTCGATCGCGGTGCGCATATCGCCGGTGGCCTCATCCTGCAGGCTTTCGGAAGGGCCGGAGAACAGGCCGTCCACGGAAATGTCCGCCTCCGACGCCATCGACAACGCCTCATCAAGCGTATACGTGGCCGTTCCGGACAGCACGTTATCGGTGGCCAGCACAATGGAAGCCGACCTGCCGGCATCGGAACCGTCGTCGGCGTCATCAGCGCCGGCGCCCGTCGAAGAGGACGAGCCGTATACGAAACCGGGCAGCATCGCGGCGCAGCTGACCACGCCATCGCCGATCAGCGACGTCGCGTCGGTCCTGTTCTGCGTGCCGTCAAGCCAATCGGAAATCTTCTGATATTCTTCGTCGCTCATCGCATCGATGTCATCCTGCGACTGCACGCCGCGAAGGATATCGCTGGCCTCCTGCAGCTGCGCCGTCACCAGCTCGTAATCGTCGGTCAGCGGAAAGACCGTACGCGACGTCGAATTGAAGATGCTCATGCCGATGCGCTCGCCTTGGAAATTCTCCACCAGTTCCAGATACGTTTCAATGACCTCACGGTCATACGGAAGCGTGGAACCGGACACGTCCAGACACAGGATGATGTCGCGGCTGGAGGAGCGCTCCTCGCCCCGGTCGATCTGCGAGGGGCGGGCCACCAATGCGACCGTCAGCAGCAGGGCGACGGCAAGCAGCGTCACCGCGGCGCGATTCAGCGCCCGCCATTGGCGCAGCAGCGACGTTGCCTTATCCGTATTCAGATCGTCATCCAGACTGAATACGCGAAGACGGCGCGCATCGCGATGACGGCGCGCGGCAAGCAGCCATGCGCACGCGATAAGGGCGGCGGCGACCGCGATCGCGATGGGCAGCGCCCAAATCCATTGCCAGGTCAGCATGCGCTACCGCCACCTTTCCATGAATTTCGACACCCATCCCGCCGCCTGCTCGACCGTCGCCTCGCGAGCGGACTCATTCGTGTCGGCATCGGCGAACTGCGGCGGATACAGCGCGGCGATGGTCTGGCGCAACGCATCCAGACGTTGCCTGTCGGACGCGTTGCGGGGCAGCATGCCGATATCAAGCAGCGTGTCGCAGCGCATATCCCTGCCGCTGACGGACGAGGCATACTCGCGCGTCAGCGACGCCAACTCGTCGAATGCGTCCTGACGAGACAGTCCGCCATCGTGATGGCGTTTGACGATGTCGTCGACGCGTTGCTGCCAGATGCGGCCGGCCGATTGCGGGGCATGTACGCCCCGCTTGTGCGGCTGCGGGGCGCGACGCTTCGGCCGGCCCAGCCATATGGCTCCGGCTGCGCACAGCGCCGCCAGAACAAGACAGCCCAACAGCGCCGCCGTCAATGACGGCGCCCAATCCAATTGCGGCTCCGTCGTCAGGTCGGTGACGTCGACGCCGGTCTCCTCCAAGGCGATGATCATGCGCCCGCCCCCGTATCCGCCCCGATATTCGCCGGCATGGACGTCGTTCTCAGATGATTGCGCGTCGAATACGACAGGGACGAGGAGACGAGACGCACGAAAGCGTCGAATACGGCTTCGCTCGAGCCTGCGTGAATCACATGCGCCCCCATACGCGCCGTCTCCTTTTCCAGAGTCGCGGCGACGAAATGACGATGCGTGTCGACTTCTCGCGCGGTCTCCCGGGTACGCAGAAAAGCGGGCACCGCACGAGAGGACATGCCGTCAAGCACCATGCCGTCGATGTGCTCCGCGAACGGATTGACGGTTGCTACGTCGATGAGAATCAGCGGATGCGTCTGCATGATGCGGCGAAGGACCTTGATATGACGCTCCGACAGAGCAAGCTCGTCGGTGGCCAGCACGACAAGCGCGTCGCGGTCGCGGATATTCGCGGCGTAATCCAGCAGCGCGTCGATATTGCGCCGGTTCGACCATTCACGGCGCAGCGCGTCGTCCAATGTCCGCTCGAATTGCGGCAGCCCGCCATGGAACGGGACGCGGGTGATGTTTCGCTCGTCACCGAACACCAGGGACACGGAATCCGACCGGCGCAGGCTCAGGGCCGCAAACATGCACAGCGCGTTGGCCGCGACCTCATACGCATGTTCGCCGCCGTCGCATGCGCCCGTCATCTCATAGCCGACGTCAAGCAGCATCCAGACGTGGCTTGTGGCCAGACGTTCGCGCTGCGCGACCATCGGGCGCCCGGCGCGGGCGCTGACCTTCCAATCGATGCGATGCGCTTCGTCGCCGTATTCGTAGGCGCGTATATCCATCACATCGGCCGAACCGGCGCGGCGGCCGGACGAATGCTCTCCTTCCAGAACGCCCAAAGCCTTGCGTACGGTCGGCAGGCTTAATGACGAGCCCAGCGTTTCGATTCGTCTACGAGTCGAAACGCCGTTTCCGGATGCCTCGGTTTTGGGCATCCCCGTTTCGGGAAGGGATGCGGACCGGGATCTGAAATGGAAATCGGGGCGGATCATGGAACGGGGACCGCCCGGACGATGGAATCGATGACCTGATCGGCGGTGATGCCGTCCGCCAATGCCTCAAAAGTGAGGATGATGCGGTGACGCAGAACCTCCGGCACATACGTTTTGACGTCTTCCGGCACGACGTAGTCACGTCCGGAGAGCAGGGCGCCCGCCTGCCCGATGCGGATCAGCGCGATTGAGGCGCGCGGGGACGCGCCGAGCCTGACCAGTGAGGAAAGGCCCTGCACCGGATGCGTGCCCATGCCACGCGAAGTGGCGGCCAAATCGACCGCATAGCGCATAACGGCTTCGGAGACATGGACATGGCGGGCCGCTGTGCGCAGGAATTCGACGTCCTGGATGGAGATCGTATCCGTACCGGTTCTGGTCGGGTCGAGGGCGTCGTAACCGCGTCGGGTCAGCATGGCCAGCATCGACCGTTCCTCATCCGCGGTCGGATAGGTCATGACCGTTTTCATCATGAAACGGTCCATCTGCGCTTCGGGCAGGTTGTATGTGCCCTCCTCCTCGATCGGATTCTGCGTGGCGATGACCATGAACGGACGGGGGAGCGCGATGCGTTGCCCGCCGATTGTGGTCGCGCCTTCCGCCATGGCCTCCAGCATCGCCGATTGCGTTTTCGCATTCGAACGGTTGATTTCGTCAAGAAGCACGAAATTGGCGTGGATGGGGCCGATCTGCGTGGAGAATTTCTGCGTGGGAAAATCGAAGACCTGCGTGCCGACCAAGTCGGAAGGCATCAGGTCGGGTGTGCACTGCACTCGTTTGAACGTGCCGGAGACCGAAGTCGCCAGCGTCTGCGCGGCCGTGGTCTTCGCCAGGCCCGGCACCGATTCGATCAGAATATGGCCGCCGGCCGCCATGGTCAGGATCAGGGATTCGCACATTTTCTCCTGACCGACGATGGTCTGCGCGAAATGCGCGCGCACCTTTGCCGCCAATTGACGGGCGCGGTTGAGATGCTCCGGCGTGAGCGCGGTCGTGCCGGAATACGCGGATGCCGCCGCTGGAACCGGAGGCTGCGGATGTTGCGAGGGAGAGAACAAAGCCATGGTCGTTACCTTATCGTCTGCATTCGATGAGTCTGATCGGCGGGACCGTTGCCGGCCGTGTCCACGGTCGACGGCAGCGACCAGTCGATCGGTGTGGCGCCCATGGATAGCAGCGCCGCATTGGCGCGGGAGAAGGGCCGTGACCCGAAGAATCCCCGGGAAGCGGAAAGAGGGCTTGGATGCGCGGATTTGATGATATATGCGTTGGTCAGCAGCGGTTCCAACGTCTGTGCGTTGCGTCCCCAAAGAATCGCGACCAGCGGTTGAGGTGAGCCGTCGGGGCGGACGCGTGCGTTCAGCGCGCGAATCGCTTCCTCGGTGATGGCCTCCCATCCTTTGCCTTGGTGGCTGTTGGGTTCGCCGACCCTGACCGTCAGGCATCTGTTGAGCAGCATGACCCCTTGTTCGGTCCACGGCGTCAGATCGCCGTTGGCGGGCTGCGGGACGCCGAGATCGTCCATGAGCTCCCTGTAGATGTTGATCAGGCTTTTCGGCAGGGGGCGGACGTCAGGGGACACGCAGAAGCTCAGGCCCACCGGGTGCCCCGGAGTCGGATATGGGTCCTGGCCCACGATAAGCACTTTTATGGAATCGAACGGTATGGTGAAAGCGCGCAGGATGTTCTTGCTCGCAGGCAGATGATGTTTGCCCTGCGCCAGCTCCTCGCGCAGAAAATCACCCATACGGTGGATATCGGGTTCGACGGCGGACAGGGCGGCGGCCCATCCAGGGTCGACCAGTTCGGATAATGGTTTGACGTGCGCATTGCTCATGCCCACCACTGTACGATGCGATATTCGCTTTATCGTTTTTTTTTTATGTGAATTCACCGAGTCTGACTGGAGTGGCCATTACACTTTGGGGAAGAAGTATGAGAAATGAGGTCGGCAATATGGCTCAGCGTGACAAGGCGACATACGAATCGTATGAAAAGGACGAATTCGATAATCCTCCCATGGGACCGGTCGGCGTGCATCGCGGCGCACGCTCCGTGGGCGCACGGGTGACGCCGTATATCGTCGTGATCGTTGTGGCGGTTCTGGCCGGTGTGCTGTTCTGGAGCATGGCTTCGGGCGAAATGTCGAAGATTGATTTTCTGCCGTGGAACACGTCTTCGCGATCCGACGGTTCGAAGACCGCGGACAGGTCCGCCGACGACTCCGACCGATCCTCGGATGCGCAGCCGACGGATGACGCTGCGAACGATGAAGCCGCAAACGATGGCGCGACGACCACGGACGGCCAGTCGCAGCAGGCCGGCGGCACGGACGCTTCGGACGCCGCCGAGTCTTCGGATTCTCCTGACGCCGCGCAGGGACCCGCGGTCGAAGAGACCGTCAACAAGGCGACTTCGGTGCGCGTGGTCAATGCGACCGGCATCAGCGGCTATGCCGCACAGCATGCCAGCGAATTGACCGCCGCCGGATACACGGACGTCGTGGCGGACAATCCGACCGGTATGGTCCCGTCATATACCGTCGTCTGGTACCAGAACGAGACCGATAAGGCGACGGCGGAAGACGTCGCGGCCACGCTTGGCATCACCGCAGTGGAGCAGAGCGATGGCCTTGCCACGCCGATCGTCGTCGTGCTGCTCGACTAGTCCGATCGGTCATTCGGCTGACCGGTGTTTTCATGCCGACAGCGCAAAGCGCGGCCGTCATGTTGGCACTCGACGCCCGAGAGTGCTAATCTCCCAATTAGCACTCGGACGACGAGAGTGATAACCGGCAGCTGACGGCTGGTCCCACAATCGCCTGTCCGGCGTGAGAACACATCCGTTAAGCCATATGTGGAGGAACAATGGCAAAGATCATCGCATACGACGACGAAGCGCGTCAGGGAATGCTCGCGGGTCTGGATAAGCTCGCCGACACAGTCAAGGTCACCCTTGGTCCGAAGGGCCGCAACGTGGTCCTCGACAAGACCTACGGCGCTCCGACCATCACCAACGACGGCGTCTCTATCGCCAAGGAAATCGACCTGGACGACCCGTACGAGCGCATCGGCGCCGAGCTGGTCAAGGAAGTCGCCAAGAAGACCGACGACGTCGCAGGCGACGGCACCACCACCGCCACCGTGCTGGCCCAGTCCCTGGTCCATGAAGGCCTGAAGAACGTCACCGCAGGTTCCAACCCGATCGCCCTGCGCCGCGGCATCGAAAAGGCCACTGAGGCCATCGTCAAGGAACTCGTCGCCGCCGCCAAGGACGTCGAGACCAAGGAGCAGATCGCCGCCACCGCAACGATCTCCGCGGCCGATCCGGAAGTCGGCGAGAAGATCGCCGAAGCTCTGGACAAGGTCGGCCAGGACGGCGTCGTCACCGTCGAAGACAACAACCGCTTCGGCCTGGATCTGGATTTCACCGAAGGCATGCGCTTCGACAAGGGCTATATCGCCCCGTACTTCGTCACCAACGCCGAAGACCAGACCGCTGTTCTCGAAGATCCGTACATCCTCCTGACCTCCGGCAAGGTCTCCTCGCAGCAGGACGTCGTCCACATCGCCGAACTGGTGATGAAGACCGGCAAGCCGCTGATGATCATCGCCGAGGACGTCGACGGCGAAGCCCTGCCGACCCTGATCCTGAACAACATTCGTGGCACCTTCAAGTCCTGCGCCGTCAAGGCTCCGGGCTTCGGCGACCGCCGCAAGGCCATGCTGCAGGATATGGCCATCCTGACCGGCGCCCAGGTCGTGTCCGAAGAGCTGGGCCTGAAGCTCGACTCCATCGGTATGGACGTGCTGGGCTCCGCCAAGAAGATCATCGTCTCCAAGGACGAGACCACCATCGTTTCCGGTGCCGGCTCCACTGAGGACGTGGCCGCACGCGTGGCCCAGATCCGTGCCGAAATCGAAAACACCGACTCCGACTACGATCGCGAGAAGCTGCAGGAACGTCTGGCCAAGCTGGCCGGCGGCGTCGCCGTCATCAAGGTCGGCGCGGCCACCGAAGTCGAAGCCAAGGAACGCAAGCACCGCATCGAAGACGCCGTGCGCAACGCCAAGGCCGCAATCGAAGAAGGCCTGCTGCCGGGTGGCGGCGTGGCTCTGGTCCAGGCCGCTGCCAAGGCTCAGAAGGACGTCGCGCTCGAAGGCGACGAGGCCACCGGTGCCGCCATCGTGTTCCGCGCCATCGAAGCCCCGATCAAGCAGATCGCCGAAAACGCCGGCCTGTCCGGTGACGTGGTGATCGACAAGGTCCGTTCCCTGCCGGACGGCCAAGGCCTGAACGCCGCCACCAACGAGTATGTCGACCTGCTCGCCGCCGGCGTCACCGACCCGGTCAAGGTGACCCGTTCCGCTCTGCAGAACGCCGCCTCCATCGCCGGCCTGTTCCTGACCACCGAAGCCGTTGTGGCCAACAAGCCGGAGCCGCCGGCAGCCGCCCCGGCTTCCCCGGACATGGGCTACTGATTCGACATCGGTAGGAACCGTCGAATAGCGAGTAGGAAGGACCCGTCTGCCAGGCGCAGGCGGGTCCTTCCCGCTTTTCGGGGGAAGCCGGCTTAGCCGGCGAACAGGCGGGACGCCTGCATTTCCGTATCCGCATACAACAGCGAAGCCTGACTGAGCGCACGCTGGATCGATTCCAACGACTGCTCCATCTGCTGCTGGGCCGCATGCCATTGCTGCGCGACGCCGGCGAACTGGGCGGCCGCCGAACCCCGCCATACGTTCTGCAGATCGTTGAGATTGGCGTACATGCCCTGCACCGCCTGCCTGATCGCCGCGACGGATGCGTTGACCGCCGCGCTGGACGCCTGTATACGTTCCGAATCCACTTGATATTGAGCCATATCGCCTACCTTTCGTCAAGATGCGCCATTGCAGTGTGACCGTTACCGATGGTTCGTTTCATCGAACGGTAAAGTTGAGCATATGCTAAAGCGAATCGAAAGCACCGGGAAAAACGGTGATGTGGACGAAGAGAAGTCGTTTTTACTCTTCAATGGCGTGTCGTCAATTACGGAAAAACGCCAAAACCCCTGGCATAAAGCCGTTTCCGCACTTCTCGCCATAGTCCTTGGCGTCATGATGGGCCTGTGGATAACTGAATCCGCAAGCGCCGACGAGACCGCGGATCCCGATTCCGCGAACGCGCTGACAGGTGATGCGACGATGACGGACAACATCACCGACACCCAGAATCTGCTCGGGGCAAACATGGCACAGGTCACCGATGCCATGAGTGACACGCAGAAGAAGACCGGCGTCACCGTCAGGCTGCTGTTTCTGGAGAATTTCGACGATGCGGAAGACCCGTCGCAGTGGGTCCAGGATGTATTGCAATCAATCGATCCCGTTGAAAACACGGTGATGCTTGCGGTGGCTTCGGGCGACGGCAATCTTGTGGTGGCGGTCTCCGCGAATTCCCAGGAGTGGCTGAAAAGCCGGGATACCGTCGATCGGCTGTCCGCGGTCGCCGCCGAACCGTTGACGCAGGATACGCCCGACTGGGCCGGTTCGGCGCTGGCCATGATGGATGAGATAGTCTCGATCAAGCAGAATGCCGCCGCCGCGAAAACCACGATGATCGGCGTCGTTTCGGCCGTCGCCGTGGTGGTTGTGGTGGCCTGCGGGCTTGTGGGGATCGTCATGTGGCGAAGCCGCAGGGGAGGCAGGGGATCCGGCCGGCACAGCAAACGCGCCCGTCGATCGGCTGTGCGGAAGAAAACCAAAAAAGACTCAGAGGATATTCAGGAAACATCCAGTGAATCGAGCGATGCTGGAGAACATGAGCAAACCTATTGAAGCATCCATCGTAGTCGTCGACGATGAGCCGTCCATCCGTGAGCTTCTTGTCGCCTCGCTGCATTTCGCGGGATTCGAAGTCACCACTGCGGCTTCCGGTTCCGAAGCCATCGAAGTCATCTCCAAAACGCAGCCGGATCTGATCGTTTTGGACGTCATGCTCCCGGACATCGACGGATTCACGGTGACCCGTCGTATCCGTCAGGAGGGCATCACCGCCCCCGTGCTGTTCCTGACGGCACGCGACGATACTCAGGACAAGGTGATGGGCCTGACCGTCGGCGGCGACGATTATGTGACCAAACCGTTCAGTCTCGAAGAGGTGGTTGCTCGTATCCGCGCGATTCTGCGCCGTACGCATGAGCAGATCGAAGACAATCCGATCATCCGCGTGGGCGATCTCGAAATCAACGAGGATTCGCATGACGTCTCCCGCGCAGGCCAGCCCATCGACCTGAGCCCCACCGAATACAAGCTGCTGCGGTATCTGATGGACAACGAGGGACGAGTCCTGTCGAAGGCGCAGATCCTCGATCATGTATGGCAGTACGACTGGGGCGGAGACGCGGCGATCGTGGAATCCTACATCTCGTATCTGCGCAAAAAGGTCGACGGCATCACGGTGACCGACGAGAACGGCGAAACCCATAAGGTCGCTCCGCTGATCGAAACCAAGCGCGGCATCGGATACATGATCCGCGCGCCGAAGAACTGACGACGACGGCGTTGCATTGGCCGGCGTCAGACCGGCAACGAACGCGAAAACAGCCCCGATGACGATTCATCGGGGCTTTCATGGCGGAACTTACGATTTTCCCGCGGCGAACAAGGAGCTCCGATGTCACAGCCCAATCTTCAGCCGAATGCTCAGCCGAATCCCCAATGCAATGCGCAGCCGTACAATGCGCAGCCGGGCATGCAGGCCGGGCCCCAGCCCCAGCCGAATCCTCACCCCTCGCAGGTCCCCGGAAGCATGCCGCCGAACGGCCAGCATCCGGGAAATGGACCTTCCGCACCGAAAAACACGGTGGACAGCCGTTCCGGCTCGAAATTCTCCGCGCTGCGATCCTGGTTCCGCCGCAACATCGGACGTCGCATCGATGCGATTTCGATGAGCACGAAACTCGTCACCTGCATCATCGTTCTGCTGACCGTGGGCACGATAAGCATTTCGTTCTTCATTCGAACCTCCGTCAGCGGATATATGCTGGACAAAACCGATACGCAGCTGCTGCAGCAATCCGAATTGGTGCTGAACAACATCACGCGGCTGAGCAAAAGCAACGAAGAGCAGTCCCAGATCAGCGGCTATTACCTGCAGATACGCGATAACAACGATGTGATTCAGAACACGCCGCTGCAGCCGGTGCTGCAGGGAGGCGTGGAATCCCGTCCGGTGCTGCCGGCGAACGGCAGCCGAGGCAACGTGACGCTCGGAACGCCGTTCACCACCGCGGCCATCGTGCAGATTCCGGCGGGCGCCGACACCAACCATTCCACGCTGCAGGCCGCAAGCGCGCCATGGCGTGTGGTCGCGTTGAACTACCAGGTGAAAGTCGACGGCGTCAGCATCGAGCAGGGCATCGTATACATCGGCCTGTCGCTGAGCGACCAGGTCGATACCGTCAACAATCTGAACAAATTCTGCGCGATGATCGGCATCGCGGTGGTGCTGCTGGGCGCGGTTCTGGGCACGATCATGGTGCAGAGCACGCTCGCGCCACTGAAGCGCATCGAAAAGACGGCGGCGAAAATCGCTGCCGGCGATCTGAGCCAACGTGTTCCCTCCCTGCCGGAAAACACCGAACTCGGATCCCTTTCCGCCTCGCTGAACGGCATGCTGTCCAGAATCGAAGGCAGCTTCCGGGCGCAGGAGGAGACGACCGAAAAGATGAAGCGCTTCGTCTCCGACGCCAGCCACGAACTTCGCACTCCCCTGGCCGCCATCCATGGATATGCCGAACTTTATAAGATGCAGCGGGATATGCCCGGCGCGCTTGACCGCGCGGATGAATCGATCGCGCATATCGAAGCGTCCAGCTCGCGCATGACGGTTCTGGTCGAGGACCTGCTTTCGCTGGCACGTCTGGACGAAGGCCGCGGCATCGACATGACGCAGCAGGTGCCGATCACGTCCATCATCAATGACGCGGCCGACGACCTTCACGCGCTCGACCCGGAACGTGACATCACCTGCGGGCGCGTGGTGCTGCGTTCCGGAGGTGATCCGTCCGCCGCCGGCGCCGAACGCGCAGGGGTGAGCCTGGCGTTCGAAGCGGGGGAGATACCGCCCATCACGCTGACCGGCGACGCGTCACGTCTGCGGCAGGTGGTGACCAATATCGTCGGCAACATCCATCGCTATACGCCGAACGATTCGCCTGTGGAGGTGGGTGTCGGATTGCTGCCGGCTTCGATCAGTCCGGAATCGTTGTCGCGGATGCCGGCCGATGAGCAATCGATGCGATATCTTGTCGAGGCGATCGAAGTGGGCGAGTCGATGCAGGTCGGCATGAATTACGCGGTGATCCGCATCAGCGACCATGGTCCGGGCGTGCCGCCGGAGGCCCGTGCCAAGATCTTCGAACGTTTCTATACCGCCGATCCGTCCCGCGCCCGTCAGAAAGGCGGCACTGGCCTCGGCATGGCCATCGCGCAATCCGTGGTCAAGGCGCATCGCGGCTTCATCTGCGCCTCCGGCAGCGACGGCGGCGGCCTGACCCTGACCGTCGTGTTGCCGGTGGGGCCGGTGGAACCGAAAATCACGCCGGTGCAGACGGATAAGAACGATCGACGTGTCGACAAGCGCGCCCGCAAGTCGAAGTTCGTGTGATGCGCGTTTCATGCGTCATCGGCATATGGTGCGCGCCATGCGGTAGACTGTATAAGCTCGGCTTGTATGAGAAAATCGGGCAAGGGCCCGTGAGGCGATAAGAGCAGTGAGGTGAATGATGCCCAGCGGACGTGTACGTTGGTTTGATGCGAATAAGGGATATGGATTCATTGAAAGCGATGGAGGGAAGGACGTCTTTCTTCCGGCCGCGGCCCTGCCGGCAGGCGTGAAGACGCTGCGAAAAGGCGCGAAGGTCGAATTCTCCGTGGTGGAGGGACGCCGCGGACCGCAGGCGATGAGCCTGACCCTGGT
This sequence comes from Bifidobacterium sp. LH_449, assembly GCF_056356755.1. Taxonomy (NCBI): domain Bacteria; kingdom Bacillati; phylum Actinomycetota; class Actinomycetes; order Bifidobacteriales; family Bifidobacteriaceae; genus Bifidobacterium; species Bifidobacterium sp. LH_449. The sequence goes on along the minus strand of NZ_JBKEUV010000005.1, from coordinate 14,992 downwards.
GGCGTCCGTGCCGTCCTTGGTGAAGGCCACCCGTCCGAAGCCCGATGATATGGCGGCCATCGTGGAGGACCTGATCAAGCTGCTGGATTCCGCAGGCAACCAGCTGCGCCGCCATCGCTACCCTTCCCAGTCCGAAAGCCAGAAACTGGCCACCCTGCTGCGCGCGGTGGCCGACAACTTCGATGTACAGGAATGATTCATGGCCGATAGCACCCTTGACCCTCGTTCGATCGCCCGTGCCATCGCATTGGACGTCGCCGATGACACCAGCCATGTAGGTGATTTCGTCGAAGCCATCGCACTGGAAGGCGACGTCACCGATTTTCGTTTCGAAGCGCTGCTTCGCGGTTACGAAGGATGGCAATGGTCGGTGACGCTGTACCATGACGTCGAACTTGACCGCTGGACGGTCAATGAATCATCGCTGGTGCCGACAAGCCGTTCGCTGCTTCCGCCGCAGTGGATTCCGTGGAAGGACCGTTTGGAGCCGTCCGATCTGTCGGTGACCGATTCCATCGGCACCGATCCGGACGATCCGAGGTTGGAGCCAGGTATGGGTGCTGACGTGCGGCAGACCGATCAGGCGCAGACCTCCAAGGAGGTCCGGCCTTCGGACGATACGGCTTCGGAAGATGCGGATGGCGGCGAGGAGCACGCTGAGGCCACGGGCGCCGCCGTCACGACGGACGAGCCGGGGAAGCTGGTTCCGCCGGAGCCTCCTGCAGGTACGACCTCCCAGGAGGACGTGGCGGATGCGATTGAGGAATTCGCGCTGTCCCGCCGCCATGTGATGACCCCGCTGGGGCGTGCTCAGACCGCAAAACGTTGGTATGAAGGCCCGCGCGGACCGAAATCGCTGTCCACCAAAACAGCTGGAGGCAATCCCTGTTCGACCTGCGGCTTCTTCATTCCGCTGCAGGGGGAGCTGAATGTGATGTTCGGCGTGTGCGCCAACAAGTGGAGTCCGGACGACGGCCGCGTGGTGTCGCTGGACCACGGCTGCGGCGAGCATTCGGAAATCGAACCGCCGGAGCCGTCCCGTCTGTGGATTCAGTCGAAGCCGGCGTTCGACGACCTGCATATCGATGTCGTCGCGCAGTCGCCGCGTGAGGAGCGTGACGCTGTCGAATTGATGGAACAGCTGGAAGACGATTCGGACAACGATACTGAGGATCTGGCAAGCGAAGCGGATATCGAAGCCAATACGACCGTGGACGACGATTCCGAGGAAACGTCGGACGATACGCAGGAGGACGCGGCGCCGGATATCGAGACGACCGTCGATCTCAGTAAGGGATCCGACGAATCAGATGAGTCGGATGAGTCAGATGAATCGTCGGATTCCGATGGTTCTGATGATTCCGATGTTTCCGGCGATTCCGGCGAGGTGGATGCCGCGGACGATGCCGGGGATTCGGAAAACGAGGATCCGGAAGACTCTGATACTGGAAACGCTGAAGATCCAGAGGATTCCGATAAGGCGGAGGATTCCGGGGAGCCCGACGAGGATCCCGTCGAATCCGCAGGATCCTCTGAATCCGACAATACGGACGACGAATCAGCGGAAGAATAGATCATCCGAAAATCATCAACGATCATCGAAAAAGCGGATGCGCCGCAGGTTTCAAAGCCTGCGCCGCATCCGCTTTTTTTTTTCAATGTTTCAAAATCGAGTCCTCACGCATTTCAGTGCACGACCGTCACCGTGCATTCGGCGAAATTCACGATCTGCTTTGACACCGACCCGAGGAAATGCGCATCGGATCCGGTCAGGCCGCGCGAGCCGACGACAAGATGCCGCGCATAGCGGGAAGCCGCGATCAGACCTTTGGCGGCATGAATATGGAAGGCGTCCGCCGTCACATCAAGACCATCCGGCAGCTTCGCGGATTTCAGCAGATCGTCCAGCATCCTCTCCGCTTTCCGCTGGCCGACCGGCACAGGCGCGATTGCATTCTCATATCCGTCGATCGTGCCCAGATCCTTCATCTGCCAACAGAACATCACATGCAGCGGCGCATGATGGCGCATCGCAAGATCGGAAGCGAAATCCAAAGCATGATGACTGGTTTCGGAGCCGTCCACACCGACGACGATAGGACGCTGCGATTTCGGCGTCGGCGCGGTCGGGCGATCGAAACGGACCTCATCATCACCCGGCGTCAGCGCATTCGCGATGGCATCCTGCACGGAGGATTCCTCGCTGTCGAAAATGCGGACGACCGTCACCGGTATGGAAGCGGCCTGCGCCAAGGACTGCGACAGCGAACCGGTGAACCAGCGGGCGATACGTCCAAGCGAACGGCGTCCGACGACGATCTGCTGCGCGTTCTGCCCGATCTGCAGCAATGCCGACGCGCCGGAAGCGCGCACCGAAGTCAACGTGATGCTGTCGTCATCGATATCAAGCCCTTCGGTGGCCTGCTCGACCCACTCGCCAAGCATCTTCGCGATATCATGGCGCATTTTCGTCCACGCCTCATCGGTGTCGGGCGCGGCGCCCATATCCCAGGACGGCGTCCATCCGTAGACGGCATTCACATGCTGCCCCGTCAATGACGCCTCCTTCACCGCCCAGCGAAGGGCTGCGAATGATTCATCGGACCCGTCGACGCCGACGACGATGTCGGCAAGCGTGCTGCCGGCAGGTGCGCTGCCGGAGGAAACGGTTACATCGCTCATGGTGATCTCCTTTGCATCGTATTCAAACAGCATAGCCGTTTTGTTGCGTTCACAGCGCAATTTCAGGACATGACGCGCGCTACGTCACCGCGAATCGGTAAAGTGTTGGAAGACTAACGAAAAATTGGAAGGACAAGCATGTTCGAACGGTTTACCGACCGTGCCCGGCGCGTCATCGTGCTGGCTCAGGAAGAAGCTCGTGCCCTCCAGCACAACTACATCGGCACCGAGCATCTGCTGCTCGGCCTGATTCGAGAAGGGGAAGGCGTTGCCGCGAAGGCGCTTTCCTCCAAGGGCGTGTCGTTGGACGACACGCGCAAGCAGGTCGAAGAGATGATCGGCAAGGGCAATGCCGCGCCTACCGGCCACATTCCCTTCACCCCGCATGCAAGGCAAGTGCTGGAACTGAGCCTGCGCGAAGCGCTGCAGCTGGGGCATAGCTATATCGGCACCGAGCACATCCTGCTCGGCCTGATCCGAGAAGGGGAAGGCGTCGGCACGCAGGTGCTGATCAAGATGGACGTGGATCTGGGCGAATTGCGCAGCGCCACCATCGATCTGATTCGCGGCAACTCCGCATCCTCCGACGGCAAGGGCGAACTGGCCAATGCCGGTGGCGTGCAGGATAAGCGCAATCAGAGCGGCTCCGCCATCCTCGACCAGTTCGGGCGCAACCTGACCGCCGAAGCGGCCGCCGGCAAGCTTGATCCGGTCATCGGACGCACGCAGGAAATCGAACGCGTCATGGTGGTGCTGTCGCGCCGCACCAAGAACAATCCCGTGCTTATCGGCGAGCCCGGCGTCGGCAAGACCGCCGTCGTGGAAGGCCTGGCGCAGAAGATCAACGCCGGTGACGTGCCGGAGACGCTGAAGGACAAGCAGGTCTATTCGCTGGATCTGGGGTCGATGGTCGCGGGATCGCGTTACCGCGGCGATTTCGAAGAGCGTCTGAAGAAGGTGCTCAAGGAGATCAAGACACGCGGCGACATCGTGCTGTTCATCGACGAGATCCACACCATCGTCGGCGCGGGCTCCGCGGATGGCGCCCTGGGCGCCTCCGATATGCTCAAGCCCATGCTGGCTCGAGGCGAGCTGCAGACCATCGGCGCCACCACCACCGACGAATACCGCAAGTACATCGAAAAGGACGCGGCTCTGGAACGTCGCTTCCAGCCGATTCAGGTGCATGAGCCGAGCATCGCCGAAACGATCGAGATCCTCAAGGGCCTGCGTGAACGCTACGAGAACCATCATCGCGTGACCATCACCGATTCCGCCCTGCAGTCTGCCGCCGAACTGTCGGCGCGCTACGTGCAGGACCGCCATCTGCCCGACAAGGCCATCGACCTGATCGATGAGGCCGGCGCACGCCTGCGCATCAAGCGACTGACCGCGCCGCCGGAACTGAAGGATCTGGACGGCAAGATCGCGCGCGTCGCCGACGAGAAGAACAAGGCCATCAAGGACCAGGACTTCGAAAAGGCCGCTGAACTGCGCGATCGCCAGGAGAAGCTGGAAGCCGAGCGCAAGCAGAAGGAAACCGCATGGCGTGAAGGCGAATCCGACGTGAAGATGGTCGTGGATGAGGATGTGATCGCACAGGTCATCTCCCAGAACACGGGCATTCCGGTCGTCAAGCTCACCCAGGCGGAATCCAAGAAGCTGATGGGCATGGAAGCCGAACTGCACAAGCGCGTCATCGGCCAGGACGAGGCCGTGTCCGCGCTGTCCCGTTCGATTCGCCGCGCCCGCGTCGGTCTGAAGGATCCGAAGCGCCCGTCCGGCTCGTTCATTTTCGCCGGTCCGACCGGCGTCGGCAAGACCGAGCTGGCCAAGACGCTCGCCGAATTCCTGTTCGACGACGAGGACGCGCTGATCCGCGTCGACATGTCCGAATTCTCCGAAAAGTATTCGGCGTCGCGCCTGTTCGGTGCGCCTCCGGGATACGTCGGGTACGAGGAGGGCGGCGAGCTGACCGAGAAGGTGCGTCGCAAGCCGTTCTCCGTCGTGCTGTTCGATGAAATCGAAAAGGCGCATCCGGATATCTTCAACACGCTGCTGCAGGTGCTGGACGACGGCCATCTGACCGACGGCCAGGGACGCAAGGTGGATTTCAAGAACACCATCATCATCCTGACCACCAACTTGGGTACCCGCGACATCGCCAAGGCCGCCAACACCGGCTTCAACCTGGGCGTGAACACCGAATCCAGCTATCAGCGCATGAAGGATCAGGTGTCTTCCGAATTGAAGCAGCACTTCCGTCCGGAATTCCTGAACCGTTTGGACGACATCATCGTCTTCAAGCAGCTCGATCAGGATCAGGTGCGTCAGATCGTTGAATTGGACGTCAAGCAGCTCGACGACCGCCTGTTCGACCGTCACATGTCGCTCGAACTGACCGACGCAGCCAAGGATCTGCTCGCGCAGAAGGGCTTCGACCCGCTGCTCGGCGCCCGCCCGTTGCGTCGCGTGATCCAGCGCGACATCGAGGATACTATTTCCGAAAAGATCCTCATGGGCGAGCTGGAAGACGGGCAGCGCATCATCGTCGACGCCGAAGGCGAAGGAATCCTGGGCGAATTCACGTTCAGGAGCGAAGCCTTCGAGAATGTCGATGCCGCTAAAGCTGGCGATGCCGCTGAAGTGACGCCGGCCTCCGAACAGGCTGCCGACGGTGACATGGCGCCTGCCGAAGCGACGCCTGTCGAAAGCGCGGAATAATCAGCAATTGAATCAGCAATCAAGCTGACAATCGAATCGGCAAATTGCTGACATGATGGCCTCGCCTCAACATAGAGGCGTGGCCATCATGCTGCCGGCAAACCAACATGATGGCGTTTGCGTTGAATGCATGTTCGACGCAAACGCCATTGTCGTATCCGAATTGCACGGCAATACGTGACTCGACTGTGGCGGAACATCATGTCCCGGCCTACCGTGCTTGTTCGCGGGAAACGCACGTAGGGCGACCATGCAATATCCCGGTGCCGCCGCAGTCTGCCGTTCAAGCCGACAAGCGGAGAAGCGGCAAGACATAAGACTGTCTCGAATGGTTTTGACCAACTGCCTTCTGCGCACAGTGGACTGGTAGAGTTGGTGCGCGTGGGGAACAATGCTATTCATTTGGCGATTGCCGATAATGATGAAGTCGTGCTGATGGGGCTCACGGCGATCGTCCGTCAACGGTGGCCGCAGGCCTGTGTCGGCTGGGTCGCCCGTTCGGGACGCGAGGCCATCGAACGGGCGTTGGATTCGTTGAACCGTGCCGACATTCTGTTTCTGGACATGAGTCTGGAGGACATGCCCGGCACGGAGGCGTGCAGGCGGATACGCGAAAGGAACGGCACGCTGCCGATTCTGGCGATGACGGCCTTCTCGCTGAACCAGTACGCGGCGACGGTGGCGGACGCGGGCGCGCAGGGCATCGTCGGCAAGGCGGATTTCGATGGGCTGTGCCGCGCGATCGCCGCGGTGGCGGATGGCGGGACGCTTCCGATACGCGTCGGCGGAAAACGGACCGTGTCGTTTGAGACCGCGGGAGAAGCGCATGAGCGGCTGCGTGCCGTGGACGATCCGGATTTGGCGGCGCTCACCGAACGGGAACGGCAGGTGGTGAAACTGTACGCACAGGCCTGCAAGCCGGCGGCGATCGCGTTGCGGCTGGGCATCACGCAAGACCCATCTGGACCGGGCGCAAAAGCGTCTGGGGCTATCCTCGCGCGCGGATCTGGCGGAGTTGTGGTGGCGATGGCGGGCATGAACGGGGGAAGCCGCGGCGACCGCGCGTACGGGGCCATCTTCCGGGACGTTCGTGGCGCCCTCTGGAACATCGCCGCATGGTCCATGGCGGACCGGGTCATCCTGTGCCTGTCGGCGGCCGCGTTGTGCGCGGCGGTCGCCGAATGGATCATGGACCCGCCGTATACAGTGGTCGGCATTGTGTGGTCGATGCTGCTGTGCGTCGCGCTGGCAGTGCTGCCATGGCGGGGACGGGCGGCGGCATGGTGCATCATCGTCGTTAGCGCGATCGGCAATCTACTGGCCGGTGTCGATCCCGCCGGCCCAAGCAGTACATGGGCGATACTGCTTGCGATGGTGTCGCTGGGACGCGCTGCGCGTGCTTGGGAATGCGTGCTGTCGCTCGTCATTACCTTGTCTGCGGTAACGTATGCCGCGATCCGGTATCCGGACGTTATGGGGTATGGCATACCGGGCGGCATTGTGAACTTCGGAATCGGCCTGCTGTGCGCTTATCTGGTTGGCGTGTCGATCGGATATCGACAGATTCAACGGGCGCAGAAGGAAGCCCGGCATCAGGTCGAGCAGGCCCAACGTGGCCGATTCATGGCTTCGCTGTTCCGTGAAGCCGTCTCCGGGAATCTGACGAGAATCATCGTATCGGCCGAACGCCTGCGACGCGAGGATCCTGAAGCGTATGAACGATGCGGCATGGCCGACATCGTTCGTTACGCGGACGATGCGCTGCGCCAGACGCATCAGGCCATCGATTCGTTACAGCGGGATGACATGATGCCGGATGCCGTGAAGCACGTCACCGTGCAGGCGGCGGTGACGTCGGTCATGGCGTCCGGCGACCGACGGCTCCATGATCTGGAATACCAAGGCTGTTCCGACATGCAGGGCGGATGCGGCCTGTATGTCGGCCGGCGGAGTCTTGTTTTTCTCGCGCTGCTCCGGGAAGCGTACACGAATATCGAACGCCACTGCGATCCCCATGGCTCGGCGTATCGGGTTCATATCAGACTTACCGATGACATGGCGCTGCTGTCCCAGACCAATGGAACGGCCAGAACCGCGGGTTGGATTCCTTCGCCGGAATCAGGCAGAGGCCTTTCCCTGCTCGGCGAACAGATACGACGATACGGCGGCACGGTCAACGTGTCCGCGGATGACGGACAATGGCGCCTCGTCTGTTCGGTGCCGTTGGTCGGAGACTGGAACGGTTTTCTCGCAGAACCACGGTAGGAACGGTATGCATGGGGATACGCCATATGACGAGACACCATCCGGCATGGATCGCGCTTGCAGTTGGGCGTTCGGCAAGCTAGCGGCGAGAGCTAGTACACATGGAATTACGACGATAGCACGCATATATCTTCTCCTGGCATGTTGGAAAGTTCCAGTCTATTTCCTCTTATGACAATACGCTTCGGAAACGTTGTATCCCATTATGGATATGGCATTTGGCGGAGCTATGCGTTGGGCGTAGGCTGCTTGTCCGGTCCTGGAACCGAACTGAGATCGATAGGACTCTGAAAGGGTGATTTTCACGATCATCTTGTCCCCAAAACGGGGTATCCGAATGGACTGGTTGGGACAGGCGGAACACAGTGTTGTTTGACTTCCAAAGCGGAAGCCAAACAACACAAGGAGGCTCTTATGAGCATGAACGAGAAGGCGGTCGTCGGTGAGACCTTCGATGACCTGTCCGACTAGGAGATGGCCATGCTGACAGGACTCGGCGATTCGGAACCGTATTCGGTCAGCGCCATCATCTCAGTTTCGGCGGTGTCGTTGGAACTGTCCCTTTCATATTCGGTGGTTTCCGTGGCATTACCTCTCAGCCTGTCCGGAAATTGCAAGAAGCAAAACAGCTGAACGCGTGGGTGCGGTCCTTGGTGAGTTGCGTTCATGCACCCTAGGAGGAGAGGAAGGAACGCAAGATGAAGGGGCTGATGTTCTGTATGGCTCGAACATATTGCAATGCAGGGGCGTTGCTGATGGCGATGCTGGGTAGCGCCCTACCTTGGCTGTCGGCGGGAGTGGTCTCCGGTGTCGCCGCACCCGGTGTGGACGTGCTTGCCGTAATCGGCGGGGCATCGATTCCCGTTACCGGCATTTTGGCGATAATTATGGTATGCGCCACCATGCATCGGCACATGCAGGACGGGGTGTTCTCCATGCTCGTATTGACGGAGACTCCGCTGTACGGATACGTATTGGCCCAGTCGCTGTTGCCGATGTCAAGCGTGGTCGTCAGTGCCTTGGTCTGGGCGGCGGCTCTAATGACACAGCGTTCGGCCATACCTCTTGTTCTGATACTGAACGTTGTCGTTTTGGGCGCGGTCATCAACGTGTTGGACATCAGCATCTGCCTGCTGTGGTACCAGCTTTCGCCGAACCTCGATGAGCTGTCGGCGGGGATAGGGAGCGTGCTCATATCCGCCATGGTCATGTGGCTGTCGCTATGGACCGAACTGCAGTCGTTGGGGACGATTGACGGGTTTGTAACGATACTGGGACTTGTGGCGTTGGCAACAGGCATCGCCGTATGGTGCGAGCAAGTGTTTCATCGCCGTTTTCCGCAGACGCTGATGTATTTATGAATCACTTCTTACGAAGGGAGTCTCGCAACAGCGAGGAGGCGATCGACATCCCTCTATTGTCTTGTCTCCCGAATGGGATACGCGGCTGGATTATTCGGATCGGTCGGGGGACAGTGGTGTTCGGCTTTCAAAGCGGAAGCCGAACGCCATGTAAGGAGATTTCTATGAGTATGTGAGTATGAATGAGAAGTCAATCGTCGGCGAGACCTTCGATGATTTGTCCGATCAGGAGATGGCCATGCTGACCGGACGCGGAGATATACAAACTCACACTACATCCGATACGGTAATTGGCTGCATCGTCGAGCTCAGCATTTCGGCGGCGCTGACCGTATTTTACTGCTTGTCACAGCTGACAGTGACTTGCAACAAGTAACCGATACTGCTCCCACTACCGTGTGCGGCTATCGCGATTTGGCAGAGTAGCCGCACACACATGAAAGTCCGTAATGAAAGCTTTTCTATTCAAGGAGTTCCGCCTGTTCTCCTCGTTGAACCGGATGGTCTGGGTCTCCTTGGCCTTTCCGACGTTCGCAGCGCTCAACCCGTTGTTCCTCCATAAAGGGGACGCGTTGTTCACCGCGATGATGGACGCGCCGGCGATCGCGCTGTTCCTCGCCATCACCGTGGACTACACCACCTGGCAGGACTATCTGGACGGCGTACCCGAGCTCATCGTGCAGTCGGGCGCGTCGTTCCGCACCTATCTGCTGTCCAAACTGTGGGTCTACGAAGCGGCGTCCACGATCTTCCTCGTCATATCACTGCTGGCGGCGCTGTATACCGACCGCGGCGCGCTGCCGACGCCGGGCATGCTGGCGGCGCAACTCGTCATGGCTTGTTTGATGAACTGGGCGTGGACCGCTCTGGACACGCAGCTCGCCATGTTCCTGCGCCTGCTGATGCCGAACACCGCGTTCCTGCTCACCGCCTGCATACTGATGCTTCCGGTGCTCGTCTGCATCGCCCTGTGGGGGCTGCTGTCGTTCGACACGGCCGCGCTGGTCTCGCTGGCCATCATTCTGTTCTGTGCGGCAGGAGCGTTCCTGCTGTCGCTCACCGTATTGCGCCGCCGATACACATCCACATTGGGATACCCGGACGAATCGGAAAGGACGACCGTATGAATACCGATACCATCATCGCCGTCGACCATGTGACCTTCGGCTACCGCAAGCGCCGCACCGTGCTCGACGACGTCTCCCTCGAAGTGCCGCAGGGGCAGACGATGGCCCTGCTGGGATACAACGGCGTGGGCAAGACCACGCTGTTCAACCTCATCGTCGGGCTGCTGCGACCGTGGAGCGGCCGGTGCGTGATCAACCAGGAGCTGGTGCCGTCGATGCGCGACGTGTTCCTGATGACCGAACGGGCCGATCTCATCAACTCGATGACCGTGTGCGACAACATCCGGTTCCGCGCCCTGCTGTTCGCGGACGGAGGCACGGACCGCGTGGATCCCGCAGCCCTCGACGACGAGCCTCTGATACGGGCGTTCGAGCTCGGACCGCATCTCGACAAGAAGGTGACGGAGCTTTCCAGCGGACTACGCAAACGCGCGGGACTGGTGGCCGGCATGCTGTTCGACCCGCACGTCATCCTGCTGGACGAGCCCACCAACTCGATCGACCCGATCACGCGCGACCTGTTCATCGACTACGTCAACCAGCTGCACGCCGCCGGACGGACGGTGCTGACCATCACGCACGACCTGGAATACTGCTGGAAGGCCGCGGAACGGGTCGTCATCCTCGACGACCGGCACGTCGTCAAGGACGTCATGCTCGCCGACGTGCCCGACTATGAGACATTCACCGGCATCGCCACACTGGGGCGCGGACGCACCGACGTCGACTTCGGTTTGCGCACGCCCGGCGGACCGTTGGAACAACGCAGATGACCGGGTGACGCATCGGAATCCCGTTCAGGAACGAGGCCATCGAGAACGCCGATGCCGCTGAGCTGCTGAGACTGCACAAGATGATGCCGCTGAAGTGACGCCGGCCTCCGAACAGGCTGCCGACGGCGACGCGGCACTTACTGAAGCGACGACTGCCGAAAGCGCGGAATAATCAGAAATAATCAGCAATCAAGCTGCCAGCCGAATCGGCAAATTGCTGAGATGATGGCGTTTGCATGGAATGTATGTTCGATGCAAACGCTTTTCTGTATCTGATTCATATGACAATGCGTAGCTCGACTGCGGTGGAATTATGTCAGCCCATGTCGCTTCCGGAAGGCTCTGAGCCTCCTGCTCCTGCGTATTTTTCTGACAATGCCCTGCAGCTTGATCCCGAACATGTCGAACGCAACGTCCGTCCCATCGGCGTCCGGCGATGTAGATGGGGCGTTCCTCGTATGGATGGGGCGGTCCCGGTATGTTCGGCGCGTAAACCGGAAGCAACGACAGTCGGAATCAGCGTTGCTCGATTGTGCACGGCAGACTGTCGCATAGCGTGATCAGCCTGAGGTACCTGTCCAGGTCGGGACGGTCGCGCAGGAGCATGTACGGGGATTTGAGCGTTTCGGACGTCACCCCGGAATCATTGTCTTTGGGAACCCGATATTCCACGTTGCAAACGATCCAGCTGGCCGATTCCAGAGATTCCATCCTCTCAAGCTGGGACTGATCATGAACGTCCACGGTCACTTGGCGCGGCACGTCGTATTCATCATCCGGCACGCATGTCAGCCGTCCGGTGCCGTCCCCGGTGGTCATCTCCTCCACATCGCAGGTGAAGGTGAAACGGGACGATGTAAAAGGCGCGTTCGCTCGTTGCGACTCGGCCACGACGCCGGCGATCCCGATGGCCGTCAGTAGCGCAACGATTGCCATCAGAATTGCGACTGCTGGAACGCGGTTCTTCGCCTTCATGGCTCGGCCTCCTAGAAATTCATCTGTTTTTCAATGTATCGCATCACGCCATGTGTCATACCGGCATATGACCGATGTCTCGGATCCGGAGCCCCGTTGTTCGTCGACCGTATGGCCGCTGAATACGATTTCGCAGGAGATTCCGTCTTCCGTCCCTGCGGAATCGCGCTTAACGGTCAAGATGAACGGTCTGTCGGTCTCAAGCCAATCGTCCGGTGCGACTTTCAACCAGTCCCCTCTGATTCGGGTTTCGAGAGCCGTTTCGCCCCGCGACTCGATCTTGACGGTCCCCGACTCCGCATGGGCGCGGAATTCGAGATGAGCCCCGGCCTCATCGCTTTGGACCGATGGTCCGGCCAACCCGGCATGAGCGCCGTCACTGCCAGACAAAGGCAGAGGGCGGTCCGTGCTTGCTTTTGCCTCATCGATTATCGTCCCTCCGGTTCGGCTTGCGCCGCAGAATCCCGCCCATAAGAGCAAGGACCGCCGTTGCGGTTCCATCGGAAAATCGCCCTTTCCGTAGCGGCGAAGCCCTCGTTGGATCCGCCGTACTCTTTAAAGTATAGAACCTTTTGTGTTTTTGCTAACCTCATAGGAGCCGCTGGATGGCAGTGACGATATGTCGTCACTGAGTTCGTCGCAATGGTAATACACCGTATATTCGGCCTGCGTGCCGGGTATGTCCTTTGCGACGTTCCTGTCCGTCCCCAGATTCTCGGAATACTCTATCTCGTCGATGCTGCATTCGCGTAAGGGTTCCAGATCCCTTTCAAGATGTTCCACGCCTTTTTTAGGAGCACGTCCTTCGTGAACAACGCCGAATCCGAAATGGAGGTTTTCCCGGAAAACATATCCGCGGAAGGCCGCGTCTCTATGTCATGCATGGCGAAAAGCACGCAGCACGTAATCGCCGGAAGACCGGAAACCAATAAGAGAAAAAGAGTTTTCGAGCGTTTCCTTGTCGTCGTAGACATGTTTTTTCCAAAAAATCGGCGATCGTTGCCGACGTTTCGTTTCCCGACGGCCTGTACCCTCGCGAGGCGCGGCATACGTCGATGATACATACGGCGGGAGCATGGAACTACTTGGGCTAATGTACGTTCAGTATTGATCCGCTTGTAAACGGTGCATGCGTATCCGTGTTTCGCGCCATGTCGCTTTCGACGCGAACGCCATTTTTGCATCCCAATCACATGAAATGTGCATAACTCATCGGCGACACGCCGGCTGTGCGTTCTCTTCGACCACAGTACCCAAAAACAGCCAGGTGAAACGGCGTTTTCCGTTATCGTTCATGCATGGAGACGATGCAGACAGAACGACAAGGGCGTTCAAGCCAACCGGAAAAGCTTGAACAGCTGGAACGGAACATGCAGGTGGCCGAAAAGGAACGGCGCTGCTTCTGGAGCCGTAGCACGACGGAACGCGACAGCATCATCCGACGTGCCGGCGGAACATTATGCCAGCCCATGCCGCGCTTTTTCGCAAGGAAAGAATACTGGGCGACCCTGCAATATCGCGAGCGGATCATGCACGTGATCAGAACGGCATCGGCGATGCATCCGCAATGGATATTCTGCGGGGTGTCCGCTGCCGTCGTGTGGGAGCTGACTTCAAGCGAATACCTGCATAAGCGAATCCATGTCGCAAAGCAGTCAGGCAATCGCACGCGCAATACGGAATGCTTCGTTTTCCACCATATTCCCGATCCGCAGCTGCACTGCCTTGAAAACATACAGATAACCGGATTATTGCAGACGATGTTCGACGTCGCGCGGTTCGTGCCGTTTCCTGAAGCGTTGGCGATGTGCGATGCCGCCATGCGAAAATACGGAATCACCCATGAACGTATGGATGAGTTCCTTCTTTTGCGACAGCGTTGTCAGGGAATCCGCGAAGCACGTGAGGTTTTCGAATACGCCGACGCACTGAGCGAGAATGGTGGCGAATCCATCGCACGCGGATACATGAAATTGTGGGGCTATGAAAAGCCGGAGCTGCAAGCTTGGTTCGACGATCCCGTAAGCGGAGAGCGGCGGCGCGTCGACTATCTGTGGCGCACCGCCGATGGCGGCATCGTCATCGGCGAGTTGGACGGGCGCGAAAAATATGAGAATCCGGCCATGACCGGGGGAGAGGATGCCGTTTCCGTTGTTCTTAAGGAGAAGGAGCGGGAAAGCAATCTGAATCTGGTCGGCAAGGTTACCATCGTTCGTTTCAGCTTTCGGGAGCTGATGCGGAATCCTGCGCAGGTGCAGAAGAAGCTGGATCTGGCAGGAGTTCCGAAAGTCGGCTTTATTTCAGGGATCTGAGGGATGCCGCGCATATTGCGTGGGTGACGGCTTGCAGTGCGTATTGCGTGTGCGATTGACGCACGTTGCGCGAGTGATACACATTGTGTGATTGACGCACATTGTGGATGGCCCATACGCATTGTGCGGTCAGAGCGGGTTCGTGACGCGCAATGAACCGTTGCCGCAGGCGCAATATGTTGTTGCTGCATGCACTGTGCCGTCGTCACATGCACAATGTTCGATCGCCGCTGGTATGCATCGTGTCGGTGCCCGGTGTTCAGCCGCACATTGTGCATATGGATGGCACACAATGTGCTACTGCCGTGCGCCAATGTGTGGGTGTCGCACAATGTGCCACTGCCACACGCACAATGTGTGGATGCCACACGCGCATTGTGTCGGTGGCATATACACATTGTGCTGGTAGCACATGCACATTGTGTGGGTGGCACTTGCACATTGTGCGTCAGAGGCCGGTCGGACGCACATTGTGCGTGTGGATGGCGCACATTGTGCGTTGAAACGCGGCACATTGTGTATGTGGAAGGGATGTGACGCACATTGTGTGGGTGGCACTTACACAATGTGTGGGTGGCACTTACACATTGTGCGTCGAAATGGGACACATTGTGCGTGTGGAATAGATGATGATGAGATGTGGAAGTGAACTGCGCCCCAAAAGTTGGACGATATTTATCATGATAGCGTCCTAGACCGTCAGGGTCATATTCCGGTACTCGACCGGGGTATGGCCCTGAAGCCTTTTCTGACGCCGCCGGTTGTTCCAATGG